>NZ_VTPS01000023.1 GCF_008274215.1 Calorimonas adulescens
AAAGCCCATATTCCCTTTAAAATTTTGAAGCTGTTTTTTATTTTTTATCCAAAAAAGGGGAGTGCCGCTAACACTTAAATAGTGTTTTGCGACACTCCCTTTTATTTTTTATTTTGACAGAATGTAGTATAATATTATTGTTCAACATGATTTTTATGGAAGGAGAGTTATTTTGAGAATTCTGTTTATAGGTGATATAGTGGGAAGGCCAGGCCGATATTTATTGAGAGATTTCTTACCTGCAATCAAGGATGAGTACAATATAGATATAACGATAGCAAATGGTGAAAACGCGGCACACGGGAATGGGTTAACAAAAAAAATCGTTGATGAGCTATACTCGTATGGGATTGATATATTAACTTCTGGGAATCACATATGGGACAAAAAGGAGGTACTGGATTTCATTGACCAGGAGGAAAGACTCATACGCCCTGCTAATTATCCAGATGGAGTTCCCGGTAAGGGTTATACATCTTATAAATTAAACGACAATGTGGTTTTTGTAGTGAATATAATGGGCAGAGTCTTTATGAGTCCCCTTGATTGTCCGTTCAAGACTATAGATAAGATAATCGATGAATGTAAAGATATTTCAAATTATATTATTATAGACTTTCATGGGGAGGCGACTTCAGAAAAAATTGCTTTTGGATATTATGTAGATGGTAGAGTAACAGCGGTTTTAGGAACACATACCCATGTGCAGACTGCTGATTATAAAATTTTACCTGGGGGTACTGCGTATATAACTGATTCAGGAATGACTGGCCCATATGACTCTGTAATTGGGTCGGATAAATCTGCTATTATAAATAAATTTATAACTGGCATGCCTTCAAAATTTGATGTAGCAGATGGTAATGCTCAACTCAATGCAGTTATTATAGAAACTGACAATTGCGGAAAAGCTGTAAGCATAGCCACACTTAATTTAACTGCTTCTAACCTCGAAAAAAAATATGGAGTGGATAAAGATGAAGAACTGTGATATGCACGTTCATACGATATATTCAGATGGTACATTAAGACCGTCAGAGATTATAGATATTGCAATATCAAATAAAATATATGCCATAGCCATTACTGACCATGATACTACAGAGGGAGTAATAAATGCTTTAAATCTTATACCAGACAAAAAACTTAATATTATTCCAGGTATAGAGCTGAGCGCTATCCTAGAGGGATTTGATATTCATATTTTGGGCTATTGGATAGATTATAAAAATGTTGACTTAATTAAAAAGTTAAACGATATAAAAGCCGTACGGATTGAAAGAATAGAAAAGATGGTAAAAAACCTTTATGATATAGCAAGTATAAAGATAGATATTGAAGAGGTAATGAAAGAAGGTAACTACTATACATTGGGTAGACCCCATATAGCAAGAGTTTTAATAAGACATGGTTACGCAAATGATATTTCTGATGCATTTGATAAGTATCTTAATAAGGATTCTCCAATATATGTTGAAAAATATAGACTTAGCCCTGAAGAAGCTGTTAAAATGATAGTCGATGCTGGTGGTGCACCTGTATTGGCACATCCTGGTTTGATTGATAATAAAAGCCTGATCCCTGAAATAATTAAAGCGGGTATATACGGGATAGAGGTATATCATCCGAAGCACAAAACAGATGATATATATCTTGCACATGTATTTGCTGAAAAATATAATCTAATTGAGACGGGGGGCTCTGATTTTCATTCGCCAGAAGATGATACTATAGGCAAGTGTACAATTCCATACTACAATATGATAAAATTAAAAGAAAGGATTAAACATAGGGGTTTTACAAGTAGTATATTATAAAATTAGGAGGTAGTAAAAATGGATTTATCTATGAGGGGGAAAAATGTTAGCCCATCATCAACATTAGCAATGAATACAATTGCCAATCGATTAAAGGCAGAGGGTAAAAAAGTAATCAATTTCGGGGTGGGCGAACCTGATTTTGACACACCTCAATACATAAAGGAAGCGGCAGTTCATGCAATGGAGATAGGTCTGACAAAATACACACCTGTTTCTGGTCTTTTGGAGCTGAGACAAGCAATATGCAACATCTTAAAAAGAGATTATAATTTAGAATACAAGCCCGATGAGATACTTGTTTCCAATGGTGCAAAACATGCAATTTATAATGTGCTTCAGGCGATGATTGATCCTGGTGATGAGGTTATTATACCTTCTCCATATTGGGTGAGTTATCCAGAAATGGTAAAGCTGTGCGATGGCATTCCTGTGATTATTCCAACTGATCCTAAGAATGATTTTAAACTTACTCCCAAGCAGCTTGAAAAACATATTACTGATAGAACAAAAATATTTATTTTAAATAGTCCAAATAATCCTAGTGGGACCGTTTATAATTTAAATGAATTGAAAGCCATTGCAGAGGTGCTTGTCAAACATCACATATGTGTTATTTCTGATGAAATATATGACAGGTTAATATATGATGATGAAAAACATTATAGTATTGCTACTATCAGTGAAGAAATGAAAGAATTGACCTTCATAATTAATGGAGTATCTAAAAGTTATGCTATGACGGGATGGAGAATAGGTTATGTTGCAGGAAGTAAAGAGGCAATAAAGATAATGACCAATATTCAAAGTCATACTACATCCAATGCCAACTCTATCGCTCAATACGCTTCGATGATTGCATTGCAAGGTGGTAGGGATGAAATAAACAGTATGGTAGCAGAATTTGATAGAAGAAGAAAATACATGATTAAAAAATTAGAAGAGTATGGCATTGATTTTGTTAAGCCTAGAGGAGCCTTTTATGTTATGATGAATATCTCCATATATAAGGGTAAACAGATCGATGGGGAACTGATTGATTCCTCTGACAAATTTGCTGAACTTTTATTAAAATACAATGGCGTCGTTACAGTAGCCGGTTCTGGATTTGGAAATGACGATTATATAAGGCTTTCTTATGCTACATCTTTGGATGACATAAAAATAGGACTGGAAAACATAAATCAATTTATTAGGAGTTTGAGGTAATTGGTATGGGATGTCATAGTGTATATAGTAATCCACTTATAGAAAGATATGCAAGTAAGGAAATGAGTTATATTTTTTCTGATGATAACAAATACAGTATATGGCGTAAACTATGGGTTGCACTGGCAGAGGCAGAAAAAGAACTGGGCCTTAACATAACAGATGAACAAATTGAAGAGATGAAAGAACATATTAATGACATATCTTATGATGTTGTAGCCCAAAAAGAAGCGAAACTAAAACATGATGTAATGGCACATATTCAAGAATTTGGAGAAAAAGCCCCTAAGGCAAGACCTATAATACATCTAGGGGCTACCAGTGCCTTTGTAGATGACAATGCGGATTTGATACAGATGTATAACGCCTTACAGTTAATAAGAGTAAAATTATTAAAATGTATAGATAATCTTTCTACTTTTGCACTGACATATAAAGATATGCCAGCCCTTGGGTATACACATTTTCAGCCCGCTCAATTAACTACCGTAGGTAAACGAGCATGCATGTGGATCCAGGACCTATTACTTGATTTGAAAGAACTTGAGTATCGCATTGCTAATTTTATGCTGCGCGGTGTTAAGGGTACTACAGGTACTCAAGCCAGTTTTTTAGAATTGTTTAATGGAGATAAAGAAAAGACCATGAAACTGGATGAACTTGTGACAAGAAAACTGGGGTTTGAAAAGTCATTCCCTGTAACGGGACAAACATATACGAGAAAATATGACTGGTATATAATGGAAGCTTTATGCGGAATAGCTCAAAGCGCTCATAAATTTGGCAACGATATTCGTCTGTTGCAGCACGAAAATGAGCTGGAAGAGCCATTTGATGAAACACAGGTTGGTTCGTCAGCAATGCCTTACAAAAGGAATCCAATGCGCAGTGAGAGGATGTGTTCTTTAAGCCGATATATAATTACAAATGTTTCTAATTTTTCCATTACTGCCTCTACACAATGGCTGGAAAGAACCCTAGATGATTCTGCTAATAGACGTATTTCTATACCGGAGATGTTTTTAGCTACAGATGGTGTTTTGAATCTTTATATTAATATTTCAAGCAATTTAAAGGTATATCCAAGAATAATCAGCCAAAATGTTTCAAGAGAGCTGCCTTTTATGGCAGTAGAGAATATATTGATGAGAGCGGTTGAAAATGGTGGAGATAGACAGCAGATACATGAAAAGATACGTAAGCATTCTATGGAAGTAAGGTTAGCTTATAGAGAAAATGGAATCATAATTGATCTAATTAAAAAGATCATTGAAGATCCAGATATACCTATTTCAGGTGATGAAATGAAAGATATATTAAATCCTAAAAATTACATTGGACTTTCTGCGGAACAGGTTGAGATTTTTTTAGATAAATATGTCAATCCAATCCTAAACAGCAATAGGACACTAATTGAAAATATCCAAGCTATAATTAATGTTTAATGGGGGTTAGTGATATGATTAAATGTAGTATATCAGACGTCAAACAATATGAAGGACAAGAGGTTTTAATCAAAGGATGGCTTTATAACAAAAGATCCAGTGGAAAGATTCAATTTCTGCAATTAAGAGACGGAAGTGGCTTTATCCAGGCAATAGTTGAGAAATCCAGGGTTAGTCCGGAACTTTTTGAACTTTGCGAACATTTAACACAAGAGTCATCAATTAATGTGGTCGGCAGGGTAAGAAGCGATAAAAGAGCGCCCTCTGGTTATGAGATGGATGTAATAGACGTAGTAGTAAACCAGTTGACAGAGGATTATCCCATTGCACTTAAAGAGCATGGTGTTGAATTTCTTATGGATAATAGGCATTTATGGATACGTACAGAAAGGCAAAGTGCCATCTTGCGTATACGTCATGAGATTATAAAAAGCGCTATGGAGTTTCTTAATAATCATGGGTTTATAAAGGCTGATGCACCAATTATTACACCGGCAACATGTGAGGGCACAACTGATCTATTTGAGATTGATTACTTTGGTGAGAGTGCTTACCTGTCTCAGACAGGACAGTTATACGCTGAGGCATGTGCAATGGCCCTGGGCAAGGTGTATACACTTGGGCCTGCATTTAGAGCCGAAAAATCAAAGACAAGGAGACACCTTATAGAGTTCTGGATGCTTGAACCTGAGGTAGCATATTTAGAACATGAAGGCAATCTTGAACTTCAGGAAAAACTGGTTTCCTATATTGTTGAAAGTGTGCTTAAAAATAGAATACTGGAATTGAAAGCCATTGGCAGAGATATATCTGCACTTGAAGAGATCAAAATCCCATTTGAACGTATGAGTTATGATGATGCGATTAAGACACTTAAGAATAATAATTTTGATATTGAATGGGGAGATGACTTCGGTTCTCCTGAAGAGACTTTTCTTGCGAATTTATATAAAAAGCCTTTGTTTATTACTGAGTATCCAAAGCACTGTAAAGCATTTTACATGCAGCCTAATCCAAATAGACCTGAGGTTGTGCTTTGCGATGATTTACTAGCCCCTGAAGGCTATGGAGAGATTATAGGCGGAAGTCAGAGAATTCACGATTATGACCTCATGGTTCAGCGGCTTGAAGAAGAAAATCTCCCTATGGATATTTATAAGTGGTATCTTGATTTACGAAAATACGGTAGTGTACCTCACTCAGGTTTTGGCCTTGGTATTGAAAGAACTGTAGCATGGATTTGCGGTCTTGATCACATAAGGGAAACAATACCATTCCCACGTATGCTTTATAGAGTGACCCCATAATTTTATTGTAAGGGGATGAAGAATGCATGTTTAATAAGAAGAGCGGTATTGAGCTTATAATATCAGAATTTATACAAGAAAACCTTTATAATGTTTCTAAGTTAAAAAAGAATCTTGGCAACGGTAGATTAGGCAGGATGATTAATAATATGTTTAATACCGTTTTCAATGTTATTGGGAGAATGCAAAGGGCTTCTGAAGAGATTAGATATTTAACAAACACAATAAAAGCTAACTCATCGGAGACAAGGATTGCTTCAAATCAGATAGCCTCTGCAATGGACCAAATTGCTGCTTCTACGCAGAATGAGGCTCGGTTAAGTCAGGAACTCATGAATCAAATAAATATCGTCAATGATACCTCAAATGTTATATTGAAAAAATCACAGTATGGAGCTGATACCACAGGTCAATTAAAAGAGAAGGTTAAAACTACTCAGAATGTTTTAACTGAGTTGACTGAACAGATAAATCAACTGGGAATGGCTAACAGAGAAACTGCAAATACAATGAATGAGCTGGTTGATTTGACAAAACGCATAACAGAATTTGTGAATGTGATAACTGATATTGCTAAAAAGACTAATTTGTTATCATTGAATGCTGCGATTGAGGCTGCAAGAGCAGGTGAGGCTGGGAGAAGTTTTACTGTGGTAGCAAATGAGATAAGGGGCCTGGCCAACCAGACTGAATCTGCTGTAAAACAAATAGAAGAACTATCAATTGCCATTCAAATGGGGGCTCAAAACTCTACCAATCAGATAAATCATAGTATTGCAACCATGGAAACCAATATTATTAAAACTGATGAAACTAATAAGACATTTAGTGACCTCAAACAGGATATAGATAATATGATAGAAGTCATAAATGAAATTTCTGGTTTGACTAAAAAGCAGATAGAGCAGTTATCATCTAGTGTACAGACCGCAGAGCTTATAACATCAGCAATTCAAGAATCAGCGACCGAGATAGAAGAGATTACTTCCTCTATACAACAGGAGGATACTGCTATTGAAGAAATAGATAATTCAATTGGGAAACTTGATAAGTTGGCCAATGAATTATTTAATATAACATATAATTATACATCTGAAAAATATTTAACAGATTTGTCTCAAAAGAATATTTCTGCTGCAGTAAATATTTTGCAAAAATTGATTGAAGAGCCCGGAATTATGGAGATGAATAAAAATAATCACAAGAAAGTCGTCTATAGTTATTATGAAAAACATAAAGATATTATAAGCACTCTCCTTACTCTTGATTCTAAAGGTAACGTTTTGGCCATAACATCTGATACAAATGTAAGTAATTTTGTCTTCAGAGAATGGTTTCAAAAGGCAATTGAAGGTGAGATATTTTGCTCTCGTCCATATATTACTGTAGCAACCAATGATGTAAATGTTACTGTTTCTGCACCGATAAAGGATCGAGCTGGAAATATTATTGGTGTAGTGGCAGCTAACGTTTTAATATAAGTCCAGACATCTGGACTTATATGTGTGGCAATTCATTTCTTGATGCATATCTTATATATGGGCGATAAGCAATGCTTGAGCGAAATAAATTTTTCTCAAGTATTTTTGGGCTAAAAGGAAGCCAAAAAGGTTCTTTCTCGGATTATGACCTTAACAGTGCTCTTGATGAGCTTAATAGCCTAGTAGGTTTGACGAATGTTAAGGACTTGATAAAACAGCTTGAGGCATATATATGTTTAGAGGGTATGAGAAAAGAAAAGGGGTTAAAATATGAGCCATTAACACTACATATGATTTTTAAAGGTAATCCTGGTACTGGAAAGACTACAGTGGCCAGGCTGCTGGGTAAAATTTTTAAAGGTATCGGGATATTGAGTAAGGGACATGTGGTTGAGGTAGAAAGGGCTGATCTGGTTGGTGAATACATAGGACATACTGCCCAAAAAACGAGAGATGTTGTAAAAAAATCTATCGGAGGTATTATGTTTATTGATGAGGCGTATTCACTTGCCAGAGGCGGCGAAAAGGACTTTGGGAAAGAAGCTATAGATACTCTTGTCAAGGCAATGGAGGATCATAAGAATGAATTTATTTTGATTTTAGCTGGATATAGAGACGAGATGGAATATTTTTTGAATACAAATCCTGGTTTAAAGTCCAGGTTTGCGTTTCAATTTGACTTTTCTGATTATACTATAGACGAGTTAATGTTAATATCAGATAAAATGACCTCAGATAGGGATTATAAATTAACGTTTAAGGCAAAAAGAAAGATATATAGGTTACTTATTAGATGTTTGAATGATAATAAATTAAAAGAAGGAAACGCAAGATTGGTGAGAAATATCATTGAAAAATCCATAATGAATCAGGCGGTAAGGATATACAAAAAGTCATCTATTGAAAAAAGTGACCTTATTTTTATTGAAGATGTAGATATACCTGATAATATATTCTACTGATAGAGGAGGACAAAATGCAGTTTATACCAGAGGTTATAGTAAAAAAACTTGACATAAATAAGGATTTAGTTAAACTTGCAAGTATGATTCTTGAAGAACTGCAAGGTATCTATAGTGAGGTCGATAGAACAGTATTAGTTAACCAATTTAAAGTGATAGAGGCTATGCAAAGAGCAAAGCTTTCTTATAATCATTTTATATTCAGTACAGGTTATGGATACGGTGATATAGGCAGAGATGTTGTTGACACTATTTTCTCATATGTGTTTAACACTGAGGACGCCCTTGTAAGACCTCATTTTGTATCTGGTACCCATGCACTCAGCACTGCATTATTTGGAGTTTTAAGGCCGGGAGATGAGTTAATATACGCCACTGGTGTGCCTTATGATACTATGAAAACTGTTATAAATGGTAGGACAGGAGAGGGGAGTCTGAAAGAATATGATATAAAATATAAAGAAATAGCATTAAATGATGATGGGTTCATAGACACAAAAAGCTTAATTAAAAGTATAAGCAGTAAAACAAGAGTTGTTATGTTTCAAAGATCAAAAGGATATTCGTGGAGACCTTCACTTGACGTTAATTCGCTGGGGATGGCAATAAAAGCAGTTAAAGAGATTAAAAATGATGTTATCTGCATGGTGGATAATTGCTATGGTGAATTCGTTGAAGATATAGAACCATCAGATGTAGGTGCCGATATAGTGGCAGGATCGCTAATAAAAAATCCCGGTGGAGGAATTGCAGTTAGTGGTGGGTATATAGCAGGTAAAAAGGAGCTCATTGAAAAAATTTCATATAGATATTCAGCTCCTGGCCTTGGGAAGCATATGGGGACTAATTTTGGTAACTCACGTAATATATTACAAGGTCTGTTTATGGCTCCTCATGTCGTTGGCCAGGCCCTTAAAGGAGCTATTTTTTCATCCAGTTTGTTTGAAAAACTCGGTTTTGAGGTAAACCCAGCATATAACACAAGAAGGACTGACATAATTCAAGCTGTAAAACTATGTGACCCTAAAAAACTAATCTCATTTTGTCGCGGGATACAAAAATCAAATCCTGTAGATAGCTTTGTGAAACCGGAACCATGGGATATGCCAGGCTACGACGATAAAATAATAATGAGCTCCGGGGGTTTTGTCGATGGTTCTTCAATTGAGCTAAGTGCTGATGCACCATTAAGAGAACCATTTATACTGTATATTCAAGGTGGAGTTACTTTCGAACATTATATTATAGGAATTCTTATGGCTATTCAAAATATGCTTGATGAAAAACTAATTAAAATATAAATGGCCTCCATTTGTTTATATACGGCGTATAGCACCAATAACCTTTCCAAGAATATTAACATCACTTTCTTTTTCAAAGATCAAAGCATCCATAAAAGGATTTTCAGGTTGCAGTCTAATATGTCCCTTTTCTTTATAGTATCTTTTTATAGTGGCACTATCATCTACTAGTGCCACTATAATATCCCCATTAAATGCAAAGGATTGCTCTCGCACTATTACATAGTCGCCGTTTAATATGCCTACATTGACCATGCTGTCTCCTCTTACCCTAAGCATAAAAAATTTTTCATCCTTTGAATCGCCCTGTATAAAGTCCAGAGGCAAAGGAAAATATTCTTCAATATTTTCTACTGCCAAAATTGGCTTTCCAGCCGTAACTTTTCCTATTATTGGTACTTCTATAATTTCTCTGCTAACAAATGATATCTTGCTGTCTATCACTTCAATAGCACGTGGTTTTGAAGGATCTCTTCTTATGTATCCTTTTTTTTCAAGTGATTTAAAGTGCTCATAGACAGTTGCAGTTGAGTTAAAACCAAGTGCATTACATACATCACGAACAGAGGGGGGATAACCCTTCACTTTCATTGTTTCCTTAATATATTCTAATATACGCTCTTGTGGTTCGCTCAATTGTTTACTTGCTTTACTTACTCTTTTAGCCATATTATACTACCCCCTTAAAAAGAGTATACCATAAACGGATATAAATGTAAACTCTTGTTTGGCTTTATGGTTCTGATAATGGATTCTTGCTTACAGCATTCCTTAAAATGTCTTCATCAATATGAGTATAAATCTGTGTGGTAGATACATTACTATGTCCAAGAATATTTTGCAATGTCCTGATGTCCACCTTACCATATTTGTACATTAATGTTGCTGCAGTATGCCTTAACTTATGGGTAGAATATTTGTTTACATCAAGATTTGCCAACTTTATATATTTTTTTACAATATACTGCACGGTCTTTGGAGATATACGTTTTTTCCGTTTGCTGAGGAAAAGTGCGTCTCTGTCTACAACACCATCTACCGGACGAACCGATAAATAATTTTTTATAGCACTAATACAAGCCTTATTTAAATAGATGGTCCTTTCCTTATTGCCTTTGCCAGTTACTCTTAATGTATCACCTTTTATGCTGCTAATATCAATGCTTACAAGCTCTGATAATCTTAGTCCACAGTTTAGAAACAGGGTTATAATAGCATAATCCCTTTCAAAAAATGGTCCACATATTGAATTTAGCAATTTTTTACTTTCTTCAAGGTCAAGATATACTGGATTTCGTTGTCCGATTTTTGGAGATTCTAATTCCGATGTCGGATTGTACTCTATGACCCTTAGTTTTTTGTGTAAAAAATTATAAAAGGATCTAATACACGCTACTTTTCTTGCTCTTGCTCTTGCACCGTTATTTCTTTCATTTGAGACATATGAAAGAAATGCATAAAGGTCATTTAAATTGATTTTTTTAATGAACTCTATATCTATATCCTCAATGGAAATTTGATCAAAATCTGTTTGTTTTAATTTATTTTTACGGCACTTCATGAACTTAAAGAAAATTTCAAGGTCATATCCATAAGCCTCAACAGTATTTTTAGATTTTCCCTTAATGGTTAACATATAATTTAGATAATCGTTAACAATTGATGGTAATCCCATATTGTCCATTTTTACCTCCTAATTATACGAAATAAATATTTCGTATAATTAGTTCTACAAAAAAAGATAAATTCCTTCTTTTGTTGTTAAAAAAATTATGGGTACAATTGATAAATCATATTTAATGTTTCTGGACCAACAATCCCATCTACAGTAAGGCCATTATCTTTTTGAAACCTCATTACAGCATTCATTGTCCTGTGTCCATATATGCCATCGATAGGACCTGGGTTATATCCCAAACTTTGTAGGATAAGTTGCAGTTCTCTTACATCAGGCCCTATGCTGCCTAACTTTAAAATCCTTGAGCCCAATCCATCTTTCATGTTTTCACCACCATCTTTTTTTGATATATTATATTTAAGACAAATAAAAAATGTTAACAATTAGGAGTGGTTAGTGATGTTAGAAAAAACACTTGTCATAATCAAACCAGATGGTGTAAAACGTGGATTAGTAGGCGAAATCATAAAAAGATACGAGCAAAAACAGCTCGTTATAAAGTCAATTAAAATTGTAAATGCAGATTATACACTACTGAGAGAACATTATTATGAGCATATTGGTAAAAGTTATTTTAATGAATTATTAAATTACATGATGTCAGGACCTCTTATAGCCATTATATGGGAGGGAGAAAACGCAATAAAGCTGGCAAGATATATTAATGGAGATACAAATATTGAAAAAGCTATGCCTGGAACTATTCGTGGTGATTTTGCATCTAATACCACATATAACCTTGTGCATGCATCGGATTCAGCTGAATCGGCCGAACGGGAACTAAAGCTTTGGTTTCCGGAGCTCTAATACAAAGTGAAGGATGTCGCAGTATATTTAAAAAATTGCTGAGGCGAGCCTGTGAATAAAAGTCTGTAAAATATAGCTTTCTATGATAAAATAAAAAATATCATAGGAAGCTGTTTTATTAATTGCATTTATCGATGCTGTCCATTTTTTCGTCAGGGACAATTATGTAGCTGACTTTAAAGCCACTAAAAAATAGGCTTTTCCAGTAAGAAGCTGGGGAAAAATATATGGTGAACTATCCATAATGTATGATGGGAGACTAAAGTAACAAAAAAAGCATGCCCAAAATATCCTTTTTTAAAGATACCCTTGACATGCTTCTAATTTATCACTAAAACTTTCACACTCTCGTAAAAATTGTTATTCTGTTTCTTCCTTTTCCTTCTCATTATTAAATATTACTGGTTTTACAGGAGAAATTGTTGATATCGCGTGCTTATATATCAACTGTTGTTGCTTGGTTTCATTTTCCAATACAACTGTAAAATTATCAAACCCTTTTACTATTCCCCTCAACTGAAAGCCGTTGATTAAGTAAATTGTTACAACTGTGTGCTCCTTTCTCACCTGATTTAAAAAAATATCTTGTAAATTAATTGCGGATTTTGGACTATTCATCGTATTAATATCCCCCTTCAGATAAATAATGTAACTATGCACTCTTTTTTATATTCGATTATTCTTTGCATATTCCTGCTAACCTCTCAATAATTTTTTTTATAATGTCTTCTTCATCTATTTTATCTAAGTCAAACCACTCTACCCGGTCATTGTTTCTAAACCAGGTTAACTGCCGTTTAGCATACCGCCTTGTATCTCTTTTAATTAAATTTATTGCTTCATTCAGACCTAATTTGCCTCTTAAATACCCTAATATTTGTCTATATCCAATTGCCTGCATAGAATTTAATCTTTCATCATAGCCCATGGATAATAATGACCTGACTTCTTCAACCAATCCTTTGTTAATCATAATATCTACACGTCTTTCTATTCTATCATATAGTATAGTTCTATTCATCGTAAGCCCAAAAATCAGGGTATTATACTTAGTATTTGGCTGGTTATTAGAAAGTTGTTGATAGTATGATATTGGTTTTCCAGTTCGATAGTATACTTCTAAAGCCCTAATGATTCTCTTCTTGTCATTTACTGAGATTTTCTTTGCCGATACGGGGTCTATTTTGTATAACATATTATGCAGATATTCTATACCCTTTTCATTCGATAAATTATCTAACTGTTCACGAAAATTTTTATCAGGACCTGATTCGGAATAATTGACTTTATTAATGATTGAGTTTATATATAGACCTGTCCCCCCAACAACAATTGGAATTTTATTTTTGCTATATATCTTTTCAATGGCTTTCTCTGCATCTTGCTTGTACAACGCCACACTGTATTCCTCATCGGGGTATACTATATCAATCATATAGTGCCTCACAATATTTCGTTTGCTGACTTCTGGCTTCGCTGTACCTATATCCATTAGTTTATATATTTGCATCGAATCTGCTGATACTATTTCACCGTTAATTTTCAATGCTAAGTCAAATGCCAAATCACTCTTACCCACAGCTGTAGGTCCGACAATTACTATCAATGGAGGCGCCACAAATAATCACTTCCCTCATATTCGTTTAAATAGCTTTTCAATATCCTTTATTGACTTTTTTAGTATAGTAGGTCTTCCATGGGGACAGGTAAAAGGCTCTTTACAGTGCATCAAATCATTGATAAGACTATCAATTTCAATATTGTCTAATCTTTTGTTTGCTTTTACCGCTGATTTACAGGCAGCCTTAATAATAGCATTATCTAATGATTCTACCTCACTTAAAATAAGGTTACCGTTTTTAATTTCTTCTATTAAATCAAGAATTATATCTTTATTAACATCAGATAAACCTAATATAGCTGGCAATGCACGTAAAATAATGATATTATCGCTAAAAATGTCTATTTCAAATCCAAGTCTGTTAAAATTATCAACTATATTTTCTACAAACTTATAATCTTCATGTTTTAGTTGTATAACTTCGGGGATCAATAAAATCTGTGTATTTATATTTTTGTTAAAATATTCATTTCTATATTTTTCATATAGAATTCTTTCATGAGCTGCATGTTGATCTATTATATATAAATCATTGCGATACTCAAGCAAAATATAGGTATTAAAAAGCTGCCCTATCTTTTTATACTTTATAATGGACAAATTGCTATAAACATCTGACTCATTAGAATTATTAGCATTCTTTAAATCATTATAAGGATTATCATTTATTGTGGTATCTATGCTTTTACTATCATTTAAATTTAGTTCATATTGATCAAATGAAGGCCGTTCATAAATAATATTATTAGCTTTAGCTTCAACTTTATTAAATGTATTTTCCCTTTCTTGTATGTCAATAGCTATATCTATTGTTTTAGAGCGCTCCTTTACTAATTTCTTTTTGATTTCCTGTTCAATAGCATTAAATATAAGATCCTTATCATATAATTTTACATATAACTTTGATGGATGAACGTTGATGTCTACACGATTTGCAGGGAGTAAAACATTAAAAACGGCAACCGGATATTGATGCCGTGTAAGTAGAGATTTATACGATTCAGTAATTGTCTTCTTATAATCATTATCAAATACATAACGATTATTTACATAAAACAATATATCTCCTGAATTCTTTTCATAAAAATCAAGGTCAGAAACAAACCCCTTGATTAATATATCTTCTTTGTTTATAGAAATAGGTATCAAATGGCCTTTTAATTGATACCCTAAAATATCATATATATTATCTTCAATGCTTCCCTTTCCTGAAGTCTTAAATATCATTTTTCCGTTGCTTATTAGTTCAAAAGAAATATTTGCATTTATAAGGGCCTCTCTGCTTGCCACTTCAATTAAATGTTTTGTCTCAACAGATTCACTTTTGAGAAATTTATATCTAGCAGGAGTATTATAAAACACATCCTCTACTATTAAAGTAGTACCGGATGGACATCCAATATTTTCTTTTAATATTAATTTCCCACCAATATATTCAACATGTGTGCCAAGAATATCATCTTGTGTTTTAGTATATAAATTTAATTTGGATATTGCAGCTATACTAGATAACGCTTCACCCCTAAAACCCATAGTATAGATGTTGTTTATATCCTGATAGTTTTGTATTTTGCTGGTGGCATGTCTATAAAAAGCTATTTCCACATCATCTGGAGGTATGCCATCACCATTATCTGTAACACGTATATATTTAATTCCACCATTTTTGATTTCTATAGTAATCTGGGTACTATTAGCATCAATTGCATTTTCTATTAACTCTTTTACAATTGAAGATGGTCTATCTACAACCTCACCGGCTGATATTTTATTGATTGTGGTCTCATCCAATATTTTTATTTTGCTCATCTCTTGTCTGATCGCCACCTGTTAAAAGGTTTTTAATCTCGTTTAATTTATTTAATGCATCTAAGGGAGTCATAGTATTTATGTCAATATTTTTAATTAATTCTACAATTTTATTAGTATAAATACTGAATATATCCAATTGAGTTGCAGGACTTTTTTCATGAATTTTATTAAAATTCTTTTCTGATCTTTCCAGACTCTTTAACAATCTTTTAGCCTTATTAATTACTTCTTCAGGAACACCTGCCATTTTTGCAACTTGAATCCCAAAGCTCTGCGACATTGACCCCTTCATTATTTTTCTTAAAAAAACAATATCGTCTCCATTTTTGTATATTGAGACATAAAAATTTTTTACATTAGGCAGTTCATCTTCCAGCTTTACAAGCTCGTGGTAATGAGTAGCAAAAAGAGTTTTTGCCTTTATCTTTATAGAAATATATTCAATAACGGCCCATGCAATACTCAACCCATCAAATGTACTTGTACCTCTACCTATTTCATCTAAAATTATTAGACTCTTAGAAGTTGCATTTTTCAATATATAGGCAACTTCATTCATTTCGACCATGAATGTACTCTGGCCAGAAGATATATCATCACTTGCTCCAACTCGTGTGAAGACCTTGTCTACCACCCCTATTATAGCATGATCTGCTGGTACAAAACATCCCATTTGCGCCATTATTACTATCAGAGCCACTTGGCGCATATAAGTAGATTTGCCTGCCATATTAGGTCCTGTAATGATATATATTAAATTATTCTCGTTATCCAAATTTACATCATTTGCAACAAAAAGATTTTTTTTATCTAATTTTTCTATTACAGGATGTCTTCCGTTTTTAATTATTATTTTATCACCATTGTTTATTTCAGGTTTTACATAATTATTTTCAATACTTACATAAGCATATGATTGAATTACATCTAAATATGCTATTACAAATACAGTTTTCTGTATTCTGTCTATCTCAGAAATGATTTTATTACGAATTTCCATAAATAATTGATATTCTAAGGTGGTTAATTTTATTTCAGCTTCAGTTATATCTGATTCTAATCGCTTCAACTCCTCTGTAATAAACCGTTCACAATTAGCCAGGGTTTGTTTGCGTATATAGTAACTGGGTACAAGGTTTAGGTTCTTTGTTGTTACTTCAATATAATAACCGAATACTTTATTATATCCTATTTTCAACGACTTTATTCCCGTTTTCTCTCTTTCTTTTTGCTCTAAATCCATTAAGAGTTTTTTACTATTTAATGTTAGATAATGTAGCTTATCTATTTCATCATTGTATCCAGTTTTTATTATACCCCCATCCTTTAAGGTATTTGGGGGGTCATCAACAATAGCCTTATCAATGAGTAAATAAATATCATCTAAGGTATCAATTTCCTCTTTAAATATATTAAACAAATCAGATTCGCAACCACACAAGGTATTAAAAATATCAGGCAATACTTTAAGAGATTCTTTTAAGGCAATTAAATCGCGAGGATTAGCATTATTATAATTTAATTTACCAAGTAGTCTTTCAATATCATAAATTTGAGCAAGATGCTCTCTAAATTTATTTAGTAAATCTTTTTTTATTATAATTTCTTCTACCGCTTCCAATCTAACTTTTATTTCATTTACACTATATAAAGGATTTAAAATATACCTCTTTAATAACCTACCACCCATGGCAGTTTTTGTTCTGTCAATTATATTTAATAACGTTGAACCATTTTTATTTGATCTTATCGATTCTACCAACTCTAAATTTCTGCGAGTAAAGTTATCTATTTCCATATACTTGCTCTTCGTCTCAAATTCAGGTTGTTTAAGATATAGATTAGATATTTTTAATGTATCCAGGACATAATTTAGCAAAGCACCAAAAGCCATTAAGCTTACATTATCAAATTTATCTATCAGGTCAGTGTTATCACCATATTGCTCAAGCAGTTGTTTTCTATACCTATCCAGGTCATATTCATCGTCTAACATCAGTTCTACTAACCTATCATTGTTATTTAATCTTTGAAATAACTTGGTGTTAGAAAGTTTTCTAGGCAATAAAATTTCAGAAGGATTTATTTTTACTATTTCATCATAAATATAATCAATATCATTAGTCAATCGCAAGATAATTGTATCTCCCGTAGATACGTCAAGAGACGAAACTGAGGCATTTTCCCCATCAATATAAATTGATGACAAATAATTTGAATCTTTGTTACCTACCAAATTATCACTTATTATTGTTCCTGGTGTAACCACCCTAACAACATCTCGTTTGACCAAACCTTTTGCTTTCGATGGGTCTTCAAGTTGTTCGCATATTGCTACCTTATAACCGTTGTCCACCAATTTTATTATATAAGATTCTGCAGCATGGTATGGTATACCGGCCATTGGTGCCCTATCTTCTTTTCCGCAATCTTTGCCTGTAAGAACAATATTCAAAACTCTAGAAGCAATCTCTGCATCCTCAAAAAAAGTTTCATAGAAATCCCCCACCCTGTAAAGCAATATGCAGTCTTTATATTGTTCCTTAATTTCTAAATATTGTTTTATCATTGGAGTAAAATCTGACATACAAGTGACCCCCATTTGTCACCTAATTTAAATTACGTAGGCTTGCTATATTTGTAGAGTCATTGCTTAGCTTCTATTTCACCAATTAGAGTATAAGCCCTGGCTTCTGTTATTTTGACATTTACAAAATTGCCTATGAGAGATCTGTCACCTTCAAAATGTACTAGTTTATTTGTTCTTGTTCTACCGCTTAATTTATTTGGGTCTTTTTTACTTATTTCTTCTACCAATACAGGTTCAATATTGTTTACAAGATTACTATTCTTTTCATAGCTTATTGAGTTCTGTAATTCAATAAGCTTATCCAATCTTTCATGTTTTATGTTTTCTGGTATCTGATTTTCCATTTGAGCTGCCTTAGTACCCACTCTTATTGAATAGATAAAGGTATAAGCTAAATCGAATTCCGCTTTTCTTACAAGGTCCATTGTTTCCATAAAATCTGCATCTGTTTCACCTGGGAATCCAACAATTATATCTGTGGTTATAGCAATACCTGGAATATTGCTTCTTAATTTATCTACCAGTTCTAGATAATTCTCTTTTGTATAATGCCTGTTCATCAGCCTCAAAATTTGGTTGCTGCCGGACTGCACAGGTAAATGAATATGCTCACATACTTTTTGGCAATCTCTCATCGCATAAATTAGTTTATCAGACAGATCTTTAGGATGAGATGTTGTAAATCTAATTCTTTCGATACCGTCTATTTCGTTAATCATATACAACAGGTCGGGAAAATCTATTTTCGTTTTTAAACCATGGCCATAAGAGTTGACATTTTGTCCAAGTAGAGTGACTTCTTTATATCCGTCTTCAGCGAGACTTTTTATTTCACCTATTATATCTTCAGGCTCACGACTCCTTTCTCTACCACGTACATACGGAACAATACAATAGGAACAGAAATTGTTACAGCCATACATAATATTTACATATGCCTTCACCTTGTCTTTACGGATAACGGGAAGATTTTCGATAATATCATTATTTTCTTCCCACACATCACAAACAGCCGAGTTGCTTTGAAGAACTTTATTTATCAATATAGGGAGCTCATGGATATTATGTGTACCAAATATCAAATCAATATAAGGATAATGATTTAATACGTAATTTTTCATGTTTTCTTCCTGCATCATGCATCCACAGATACCAATAATTAAATCAGGCTTAGTATTTTTTAATGGTTTTAATTGTGAAATACGTCCTAAAACCCTATTTTCAGCATGCTCACGTACACTGCATGTATTAAATATTATTATGTCACTTTCTTTAGCTGAATTTGCATGCTCATAACCCATTTCTTCAAGTATACCACTAATTATTTCTGTATCATGTTCATTCATCTGGCAACCAAATGTATATATAAGATATCTTTTTCTATCACCAGTTTTATTATAATAATTATCATTTATATTTTTAACTTCAATCACTGCATTTTTTATATCATCAATTTTAATATCATGTATTGTATTTGATCCCATGTTGTGTCCTCCTTGTAAACATCACAATTTTCTATAAAAGAATGTTTTATATGCCTCTAATCCATAGTTCTGTGGGAAAATAATTTGTTCAGTATTTCCAACAAACAATATTCCGCCCTTATTTAATGAGTTTGAGAGATTTGTTAATACAAAATTTTTTGCTTCCTCAGTAAAATAAATTAATACATTTCTGCATAAGATGAGATCAAAATTCTTTGGATAACCATCTCTCAATAAATTAAATGTATCAAATTTTATGTTCTGTTTAAATGAGTCCTTTACTCTATATTTATTGTTGTCTAACTTAATGAAATATCTTTCAAGCAAGTTTGTATCTATATTTTTTATCTGTCTAAAATCATACACCGCTTCGTGCGCTTTCTTTAATTCATTGTTATCAATATCCGTTGCCAATAATTCATATCGGACTTCTAAATCAGAAAGAATAAATTGCAATGAGTACACTTCTTCCCCACTTGAACAGGCACAACTCCAAATTTTTATATATTTCTTATTAGTATATAGCAGAGGGATAATACTATTCCTTAGGATGTTCCATTGTTCCGGATTTCTAAAAAATTCTGTAACATTGATTGTTATATATCTTAAAAACTCAGCATAAAGATCCTTGTTTCTGTTCAGCACATCTAAAAACTCAGCATATGTTTTATAGCCATGCCTATTGACAAACGTTGAAATTCTTCTTTTCATTTGTTTTTCTTTATAGAGATTCAGATCTATCCCAGACAAATCTAAAAAAGAAGATACAAAATAAGAAAAATCATTCAAATTTAATTCCCCCTGGATTCTAAAAAAATGTGACTTGCAGGTCACATTTTTTTAGAATCAATAATTTACCACTTTTATATTATTTTCAATCAAACCTCTCTTTACTTCAGTAGCTGTAATATGAGAAGCATGAAATTTTTCTGTAATATAATTACATGCATCCCATGGATTTACTTTGCTTCCGCAAGTAAATACATCTACAGCTGCATAGCCTAATTCTGGCCATGTATGGATTGTTAAATGTGACTCTGAAATTATTACTACTCCACTAACGCCCTGAGGGCTAAATTTATGGAATGCAATTTCTCTTACTTCTGCTCCTGCAATAATTGCAGCGTCTACCATTATTTTTTCAATTTGTTCTTTGTCGTTTAATATGTTTTCATCACATCCATAAATTTCAGCCAAAATATGACGGCCCAAAGCGTTCATTCATTCTCTGCCTCCTTTATCACCCTTTTCAATAAGATAAATTGTAGCAGATTTAAGGGAAAAGTCAATAGTTTTTATTATATTTGATGCATTATCATTAATTTTTTATTATAATCCTTGATTTATTCTGTATCTCTTTGATTATCTCTATTTTTGTTATTAAAACTTAAAATGGTTTCCACAACTTCGTTTATTATCCAATCTGGTGTAGAGGCACCCGCTGTAATGCCAATATTATCATAATTTCTGAAATCTATTTTTGGTAAATCATCTTTGGTTTCGATCATATAAGTTTCTTTGCAGTTCGACTTGCATATCTCATATAATTTTTTCGTGTTAGAACTATTATATCCACCAATTACTATCATTATATCAGCAAGCTGGGAAAGTTTGTAAGCTGACTCTTGCCTTTCTTTGGTAGAATCACATATAGTGTTAAAAACATTTATGTTTTTAATTTTATCAGAAAGGATATTTATAATTCTATCAAAAGATTCTTGCTTTAATGTTGTTTGGGCAACAACACAAACATTATCAATTTGTGGTAGCTCCTTAGCTTCATCTTCAGTGTTAATTATGATAGCAGTATTATCAACCCACCCATTAACACCAATAACTTCAGGATGAGTTTTGTCGCCTATTATTATGATCTTATAGCCCTCTTTGTAAAATTTATTAGCTATATGTTGAACTTTCTTTACAAAAGGACATGTCATATCAATAATATTTATATTCCTCTTTTTTAGTGTATAAAAAGTATCTTTAGGAATTCCATGTGTTCTTATAAATAATATGTCATTTTTATTGAGCGAATCGATGCTTTCGATAATTTTTACTCCTTTACTTGTCAAATCATCTATCACCTTAGGGTTATGAATGATAGGTCCCCATAAATATATCTTTTTTCCCTTTTCTATTTCGTCATAAATTTTCTTTATAGCCCTACTTACGCCAAAGCAAAAACCAGAATTATCCGCTATGATAATGTTCAAAGCTATTCTTCCTCCATTAGAAGTTTTATTTTATCTATGATCTGTTGACTGATACGTTTATAATCTTCATTAGTTAACTTTGCATTATAATACTCGGATAAGTCATATGATGCGCCGAGTTTTATTGTAATCTTTGAAAATAATTTATAATTTCCAATAATAGCAACAGGAACAACAGGTACCTTCATCTTTATTGCAAGCATAGCAACCCCCGGTTCTGCCTGGCCAAGTTCACCGTTTCGACTCCTTGTACCCTCAGGGAAAATTCCTAACACTTTCCCCTCTTTTAAAAGCTTCATAGAATACTTTATAGCAGATATATCTGAAGTACCCCTCTTAACAGGGAAAGCCCCCAGTGCCTTTAAAATAATGCTAAAAAAAATATTTTCAAATAGTTCCTGCTTTGCCATATAATAAACTGTCCTGTTAACAAAACAAGCTACAAGTGGAGGGTCAATATTACTTTTATGATTAGGACAAATTATGCACCCCCCTGTCTCAGGCATGTTGTTAAGCCCGATTACCTCTACTTTATATAAAATCCTAAGAACAGTTCCTACAACAAATTTTGCTATCCTATAAAACAATTTAATGATCCCCCATTAAATAAATTATTTCATTCACTATTTCCTCAACGGTTTTGTTAGTAGTATCAATCACTATAGCATCATTAGCAATTTGTAATGGAGACACAGGTCTGTTTGAATCCATTTCATCCCTTTTTTTCATGTCTAATAATATATCTTCGTAATTTGCACATACACCTTTATCCCTAATCTCCTTTGTTCTTCGCTTGGCCCGCTCTTCAATACTGGCAGTTAAGAAAATCTTTAGATTTGCATCTGGGAAAACTACAGTACCTATATCTCTTCCGTCCATTATTATATCTTTATGTTTGGCTATATTCTTTTGAATATTAACCATTATTTCCCTTATCTCAGGGATAGAAGATATAATTGGTACAAGTTTATCTACATCTCTTGCCCTGATTTCATCTGTTACATCAACATTATCAAGATATATACGGTCATCTGCAATGCTGATATTTGTAGTCATTAGAACATTGATTAAAGCATTTTTATCTTCGACATTAATTTTTTTCTTGATGATTTTCAACGTAAAAGCCCTGTACATTGCTCCTGAGTCAATATATACAAATTTTAACTTTTCTGCAAGAGATTTAGCTACTGTACTTTTCCCTGCACCAGCTGGCCCATCAATCGCTATTTTGTATCCCATTGTGACATTCTCCTATAAATAACATGTATCGTTATATAAAAGTAAAGTGGCTTTTCCATCATTAATATCTATAATGTTTAATGCTCCATTATCCTGTTTTAAATTTTTGTATACATTTAAGTCAATATTTAATAAACTAAGAATTAATACCTTAATAAATGTACCATGTGTAACGATAATGATGTTGTCATCTTTATTTTTTAAATAAATTTCTTGGATAAATTCTAAAGCTCTTCTTTTAACATCATATAAATTTTCACCGCCATTAAATGAAACTTCCGCTGGTTTATCCTGCCACAGTAATAGCTTTTCATGATACAGATTGTCTATCTGTTCTAAGGATAGACCTTGCCACTCTCCAAAATGCATTTCTCGAAGTCTTTTATCTGTTACAAAAGGGATCTTTAGGGTATCAGAAATTATCTTTGCAGTACTTCTGGCTCTCATTAAGTCACTTGCAAAAATATAATTTACCGTGAAATTTATTAACCTATTTGCCGTTAATTGAGCTTGTACGATACCCTCTTTAGATAGTGGAATATCAAGGCATCCCTGAATCCTGCTATTTTTGTTCCACTCGGTTGCACCATGTCTTACAATTAAGAGTTTCATGTTAGCTCACCAACTTAAGGTTTATTGGCATATACTTCATACTTCTGCCATAAATTTTCTAAATTCTTAAATGTTGTTGTAATCTTTTCCTTTTCTCTTAAGCCCAATGCTACTATTAGTGCATTAATTAAACTCATGGGTGCAACAAGCGAGTCCACAAAGGAATCCATATCACTTTTTGCTATTAAAATTTTATCACTTAGCGGAGCAAGTGGAGATATCAAACTATCAGTTATGGCTATAATCTTAGCCTTTTTCTCTTTGGCATACATTAAAGCATCTATAGTTTTTTTGGAATATCTTGGGAATCCTATACCAATGATAACATCTTCCACAGAAATTTTAATTATCTGCTCAAAGATGTCACTTATGCCCAATTTGATGACTATGACATTATCTAAGATTAAATTTAAATAAAATCCCAAATATTCAGCTAATGCTGTTGAGCTTCTTAATCCAATAATGTATATTTTTTTTGCTGAGTAAATCATATCTATAACTTCTTCGAAATCATTAAAATTTAATTCGTTCATAGTATCGCGTATATCTTCCATGTCAGATTTTAAGACAGCTTTTACGATGTTTTCTCCGTTATGATAGTCGTCTGCCAATTCTAACCGTTGAACTGTAGTTAACTTATTTTTGATCAGTTCTTGCAGTGCTTTTTGCAATTCAGGGTATCCTTCGTATCCTAATACGTTTGCAAATCTCACTACCGTTGATTCGCTTACATTCACGGTACTACCTAACTTTGCAGCAGTAAGAAATGCCGCTTTATCATAATGGTTTAGTATATATTCAGCAATTAATTTTTGACTTTTACTTAGTTTTTGATAATTGTCCTGAATTTTGTTTATAATATCCTTTTCCATTGATTATATCATTCCTCATCATGTTATTATTTATATATTACTAAATAATTTAAATCCTATTTCTAAGGCCATTTTATTGATATCTAAAAAAGATCTTGGCACACGATCAAGAACTGCTTTTTCTAATGATCCCTTACTCACTACGTTTGTAATACTTTGTAATGCTGCCAATGCTACGATATTAGTTGTTATTGGTTTTTTGATTTCCAACTCTGCGGTTTTTATTATTGGCAAACTAACAACCGTAGCCTCAGAATTTTCCGTAACTTGAATTGAATCATCTATAAGTATTATGCCATTTTTTGAGACATTTTTAAAGTATTTTTTATAAGCGTCAACAGAAAGAATTAATAATATATCAGGAAGTATTACTTTAGGATAATTTATTTCATCATCACTTATTATAATTTCTGCTTTGCTTGCACCACCTCTGGCTTCAGGTCCATATGACTGAGATTGAATTGCATTTAAGCCATCATAAATAGCGGCTTCGGCAAGGATAACACCGGCCAAAATAATACCTTGCCCTCCTTCACCGGACAGTCTAATTTCATGTTTCATATATTAGCCCTCCTGCAATTGCAATTTATCTATAATTTTCTGATACTCTTCAGTATATTCCGGTTCATCTATGCATTTAAATTCACCAGTTAAGAACTTATCCGCTAAAAATTCAGACTTCATTCTTGAGGCAGCTTTAATATCTATAGCATGTTTTCTTTGCCAATCCATCATATCAACAGCATCACCTTTTTTATTCTTGCGACCATAATAAGTAGGACATGTTGATACTCCCTCAACAAAAGAAAACCCCTTGTGCTGTATTGCTCGTTCCAACAAACCTATCATTTGGGTTGTGTTAAAAGCCGTTCCTCTTGCTATATAAGTAGCACCCGCAGCTTCTGCTAATTTGCAGGAATCAAAATTTCTTTCTATCATTCCATAGGGAGCAGTCATTGCATATTCCCCTGTTGGGGTAGTTGGTGAATATTGCCCTCCTGTCATTCCATATATGCTATTGTTGAACAGAACAACAGTGATATCAATGTTCCTACGTGCTGCATGAATAAAATGATTACCACCTATGGCAAGGCAATCTCCATCTCCTGTTATTACTATGACAGTAAGTTCTGGATTGGCCAGTTTAATACCAGTAGCAAATGCAATGGCCCTACCGTGAGTAGTATGAAGTGTATCGAAATTCATATAACCTGTAGCTCTTGATGAACAACCTATCCCAGAAACTATAACCACTTTATCTTGATTAAGTCTGAGATTATCTATGGCATGAGCTATATCATTCATCAATATCCCATTACCACACCCTTCACACCAGATATGTGGTAATGTATCAACTCTAAAATATTGTTTTACGAATTCACTGGGCATCAGATAAACCTCCTCAATGATTCTATTATATACTTAGGTTCAATCAATTCGCCATTTACCTTACTTATTGAATAAACTTCAGCGTCATTACCAACTATTTTTTTTACTTCAGAATAATACTGCCCCATATTCATTTCAACAACAAATATTTTTCTATATTTTTTACCCAATTCTTTTATTTGTTTTTCGGGAGACGGCCATAATGTAATTGGTCTAAACAATCCGACTTTTATATTATTTTCCCTAAGTTCTCTAATACTCTCTTTTGCTGAACGTGCACACCCACCATAGGATATGATAACAAAGTCAGCATCATCCAATTGTTCCTCTTCATAAAAAATTATTTCATCCAAGTGTTTGTAAACTTTATTGTATAACCTTCTTACTAAATTTTCATGTACCTCAGGGGTTGTAGAAGGATAACCTTTTTCATTATGTGTCAGACCAGTAACATGGAAATGAAAACCATCACCAAATGAAGCAAGTGGTGGTACATCGTCAATGTCACCTTTATATGGATAATACTCTTTCCCCTTTTCAGGCTTTTTTCTATCAATAATTGTTAATGTAGATTTTTCAGGCAAAATAACCTTCTCCCTCAGATGACCTATTGTTTCCTCCATCAGCAAAATTACTGGCATACGAAACCTTTCTGCAAGATTAAATGCATTTACAGTGTATATATATGTTTCAAAAACAGATGCTGGCGTCAAAACTATAATGGGATGATCACCATGTGTTCCCCATCGCGACTGCATAACATCGCCTTGGGCTGTCTGTGTAGGTAATCCTGTGCTCGGACCGCCTCTCTGCACGTTTACAATAACACATGGTATTTCGGCCATTAATGCGTAGCCAATATTCTCCTGTTTTAAAGAAAAACCAGGACCACTAGTAGCTGTCATAACCTTGAGCCCTGTTAAAGATGCACCTAAAATAGCTGCTATACTCGCAATCTCATCCTCCATTTGTATAAATTTCCCGCCAACCCTAGGGAGTAACTCCGCAGCTCTCTCAGCAATTTCAGTCGATGGGGTAATAGGATATCCTGCAAAAAATCTCATTCCCGCTGTAATAGCTCCTTCGACACATGCTTCATTACCCAGCATTAACCTTGGTGCGTTCATTATTATTCCTCCTTATATAAATTGCAAAGTCTGGGCATTTCTCTTCGCATACACCGCATTCATTACACTTTTCATTATCAACGAGATAAACCTTATTATTTTTTATAGCCAAAACTTTTTTAGGGCAAAAAGCAACGCAAATCCCGCATCCTTTGCACCAATCTTTTTCTATTAAAACTTTATCATACATAACGTTGTACACCTCCATATTTTATATTCGAC
Source organism: Calorimonas adulescens (assembly GCF_008274215.1). Lineage (NCBI taxonomy): Bacteria > Bacillati > Bacillota > Clostridia > Thermoanaerobacterales > Thermoanaerobacteraceae > Calorimonas > Calorimonas adulescens. Next base: position 27,189 of record NZ_VTPS01000023.1, read on the forward strand.
TTCAATTCAGATTTTCCTCCAATAATTGAATTTTTTTGTTCAAAATATATCATGATAGAATTAATCCATCAAATTTCATTTCATTTTGAATAAAATCTTATTAAGATCAATAACCTTAATTAAATTATTGAGACTGTCAATACCTTTGTAATCATTTAAACTTATTCTGAGAGGCGTAAGTGAAATAAAACCATTATCTATGGCATTTACGTCTGTACCCGGCTGATTGTTTGTATCAATCTTTTTACCTGAAAGCCAATAATATTTTCTGTGGTGTGGATCTACTCTCTCTTCAAATGAGTTTTCATACTTTACAGTTCCTAATGTTGTTACTTTTATGCCTTTAACCTTTTTTATATTGCCATCTCCCGGTATATTTATGTTAATTAACAAATTGCTAAGATCATCATAATTACCCAGTAAGCTTGAAATTAAATCACAAATAAAATAGGATGTAAAATCATATCTAACATTTTCATGTTCAGCAATAGAAACGGCAATCGCTGGTACGCCATAAAAATGTGCCTCTATTGCTGCTGAAACTGTTCCGGAATAAATAATATCGGTTCCTAAATTTGCACCTCTATTTATTCCAGATATTACAAAATCAGGTTTTGATTTTAATAAAACCTCCATTGATAACTTGACACAATCAGCCGGTGTACCATTTACACAAAAAGATTTGTATAGCTTCTCATTGCTATAGTATTGCAATTCACTTACTCGTAAAGGTTTATGCATGGTTATTGCATGGCTTACTGCGCTTCTTTCCTTATCTGGTGCCACTACAAGCACTTCGTAAATTTTTGATAATACGTATGCCAAATTATGAATACCAGGCGAATAAATTCCGTCATCGTTAGTTAATAATACCATAGTAATCCCCCGATTATATTATCTTAATCTAAAATTAAATATATTGTTATATAACATTATAACAAGGAGTGATCTATTGATACAGATAGACAATGCAGGCAGTGGGAGTTTAATTGGAGGTACAAGTATCGGCATTTTGCGTGTTGAGACAACGGAATACACTATTATGACATTATACCCTTAGACTATTATAATACGGAAAACTGTAAAAATAAAATGTATCTTTAATTATACACTTCAACATAATAAAAAGAAAATTAATGCATTAAAAATAAATAGAGAAGAATCAATAAAGATATGCAGAAGATATATGTTTGATATTTCATTTGAGTGGTTAAATTCGAATCATTTTACAAAAACAGAAAAGGGTTTTGTAAGATAGGATGGAAAAGTTGGCAAAATATGATAACAGCTCCTATGCTATGCAAATTAAAATACCAAAAAGTATGCTACAGGTGCGACAATTTTATATACCCGGAAGAGAAGACCTACAAAATAACATATACAACTTATATGATTAACAATATTTATATCCATACGTATTGTTGATTCCTAAAAAACCCCAAAACAATTAATGGGGCTTTTCAGGAATCAACCTAAATCAATTTATACTGGATATACTTTATTTTCCTTATCTAATATATTGTCGTCGATATTATAGTTTTTCGCTTTTCTATATTTAAAAAAGTTTAATGCTACTTGGGGAAACAAAGCATAGGAAAGTATATCTTCCTCTTGTTCAATATATTCAGCAACTTCTTTTTTTATCTCGTCCAATTGAGGTTTTAAAAGGTCAGCCGGTCTAACATCTATAATCTCTTCATCCCCTATGATTTTTTCCTTTATCTCTTTCTTAATTGGAACCGGAGGTTTGCCATAGAGACCTTTTACGTAATCTTTTATTTCATTGGGTATCATTTTGTATCTTTCACCAGTAATGACATTAAGCACAGCTTGAGTACCTACCATTTGACTTAATGGGGTTACTAATGGGGGATAGCCTAATTCCTCTCTGACACGCGGAATTTCTTCTAGTACTTTGTCATATTTGTCTAAAGCATTTGCTTGTGATAGCTGTGTTACTAAATTCGAGAGCATGCCGCCAGGAACTTGATATATTAAAACATTAGTGTCAATACCTGAAATCAGAGAAGAAGAACTACCATTCATGTGATTATCACGTACTTTTTTAAAATACTCAGCTATCTTATTCAGCAAGCTCATATCAAGCCCAGTGTCATATGGAGTACCCTGTAAAATTGAGACAAAAGTTTCGGTTGGTGGTTGAGATGTTCCGAGAGATAACGGTGAAATTGCAGTGTCTATAACGTCGACGCCTGCTTCAATGGCTTTCAAGTATGTCATCGAAGCCATCCCACTGGTGTAATGGCTATGCAGTTGAATTGGAATATTAACTTCTCTTTTTAATGAGGTAATTAAATTATAGGCATCAAATGGCTTTAAAATACCAGACATATCTTTTATGCATATGGAATCAGCTCCCATATTATAAAGCTCTTTTGCTAACTTAATGAATGATTCTGTATCATGCACAGGACTTGCTGTATAAACAACAGTAGCCTGTGCATGGGCACCTGCTTTTTTCGTCACTTTAATCGATAAATCTAGGTTACGAATATCATTTAATGCATCAAATATTCGTATAATGTTAATGCCGTTATCTACAGATTTATAAATAAATTTTGTCACCACATCGTCTGGATAATTTTTATAACCAAGTAAATTTTGCCCTCGCAACAACATTTGCAGCGGTGTGTTTTTAAAAGCTTTTTTAAGTTTACGCAATCTATCCCATGGATCTTCATTCAAGTATCTTAGACATGCATCAAATGTTGCACCTCCCCACATTTCGACTGAATGATAACCAATTTTATCCATTGTTTCAGCGATTGGTAGCATTTCATCTGTGCTCATTCTGGTTGCTAGCAAAGACTGATGAGCATCTCTAAGAACAGTTTCTGTAATGCCTATCTTTTTTTCATTCATGAATTTAATCTCCTTCCAGCATGATTTTGATAAAAGAAGGAAGAGCAAAACAGGATTTAAATATATCTGGATTAAAGTATTTTGTTTCCAATTTAAAATCATTTATAGAAGTCTTTAAAGGGTTATAAAGTTTGGAACCCAAGGTAAAACACCAAAGACCACCTTGATAGGTAGGAACAATCCCTGTATACATATATGTGAGTGGATATATATCTTTTATCGTTTTAAAAATATCCACAGTGATATTTTTATTGATTATTGGGGATTCGCTCTGTACTGTCAAAATGCCATCTTTTTTTAGCGCTTCAAAGGTATTAGTATAAAAATCTTTATTGAACAGGCCCACTGCAGGTCCAATTGGATCTGTAGAATCAACAATAATCACATCATAAAAGTCTTTTTTTTCTTTAATGAACTTTATGCCATCAGTACATACAATATCTACAATTGGATTACTCAAACCACTGCTTATAGTGGGCAGAAATAATTTTGATGCTTTTATAACTTCTTCATCTATATCTACAAGCGTCACCTGTTGTACTGACCTGTGCTTTAATACTTCTCTTACTACGCCACCATCGCCGCCACCTATTATTAATACCCTCTGCGGATTTGGATGTGTAAACATTGGGACATGGGTTATCATTTCATGATAAAAGAATTCGTCCTTTTCAGTTGTTTGGACAATATCATCCAATACTAAAGCTCTTCCATATTGTTCAGTGTCAATTACTACCAAATTTTGATATGGTGTCTTTACCGAATACAAAACATCTTTAATTTTTAAAGATAACCTCAATGAGCTTGACTGTTCTTCAGTAAACCAAATATTCATTTACCTACCTCCAAATATTTTTTTTAAGCTATTTAATTCAGTGTTGTTCATATATACCCATTGTCCTTCTTTTAAATCCCCAAGTTCTATTGGCCCAATTTTTAGTCTTATAAGATCTATTACAGGATGCCCGATATACTCAAACATTCTTCGTATTTGTCTTTTTTTACCTTCATGTATTTTTATTAATAAATCACAGGTATTATGATAAACATTTAACAGTTTTATTTTAGCCGGGGATGTTTTAAAGTCATCAAGATCAATTCCCACTTTTAGCATATTTAGTTCTTCATCTTTTGGTTCGCCTTTTATACGTACTCTGTAAGTTTTTTCAATTTCATACTTTGGATGGGTTATTTTATACGCAAGATCTCCATCATTTGTTAACAACAGCAACCCCCTTGTATCTTTGTCAAGTCGCCCGATTGAAAAAATCCTTTCATTAATATCAATGAGATCCAAGACAGTTTTACGGCCAAATTCATCGCTTGAAGATGTAATGTACCCTGCTGGTTTAAAAAGTTTAATATATATCTTGCGTACATTCATTTTAATTATATTCCCATCTAATTTTACTATATCAAGATCAGGTATAATTTTAAATGACAAATCAGTAATTATTTTACCATTAATGGTTATTCTTCCAGAACGTATCAATTCCTCTGCTTTTCTTCGCGATGTAATTCCTGAAACTGATAGGTATTTTGAAATACGCATTAATTCCATCATATCACCATGTTAATTGATACTTCAATTTTAGATTGTACAATAAACTATTTATTTTTTCAACAAAATTTTCCTTCTTACTAAATTGTTTTGCAACAAGAGGGAATCTTAAATTTCCATTATTAAACTCGATGAGAAGTTCTCCCAATACCTCATTTTCTTCTACAGGAGCCTCAACATAATTTGGTGACAATATTGTAGTCTTTACATATTCATCTTTCTTAATTGGTAGAATTAAATCCTGTTTACTGGCCAGGCCTATCATATTCGGTATGCCGTTAGAAACTTTAATATTTTTTAATACAGTATTTTTATTTATAACTTTTTTAAGCTGATAATTATCATAAATATAATTAAGGAGATTAATTGTATCATTCCAATCATCAGGACAATTTAAAGTTACGACAATCACACTAAATCCATTTCTTTCGCTGGCAGTAACCAGACACCTGCCTGATTTTTTAGTATATCCTGTTTTAACCCCATACACTCCATCATAGAGCCAAAGTAGTTTATTATGATTCTTTAGTTGCCTACCAAAGCTATTATTCCCTGAGGGTATTGTTTTATATTTTGTAGACACTATATTTTTAAATTTTTGATTTTTAAGTGCATATTGTGCTATTAATGATAGATCGTATGCTGTTGTATAATGATTATCAATGCCGATATCGAGTCCATGCGGATTGACAAAATGGGTATCATAGGCACCTATTTCAAAAGCTTTTTCATTCATCAATTTTACAAAATTTCCAACAGACCCAGATATATGCTCCGCTATTGCAATTGCTGCATCATTTCCAGACTCAAGCATTAGCCCATATAGGAGATCTTCCATTCTTATTTTTTCTCCTGGCTTGAGTCCAATAGATGACCCACCAACAAGCATGGGATTAATCCCAACTGCAACATAATCCTCTAAGTTGCTATTTTCAATTGCCAGAATTGCGGTCATTATTTTTGTAGTACTTGCCATTGGCATTTTTACCTTTGGATTATACTTATATAAAACCCTGCCAGAATTAAAATCAATCGCAATTGCCGATTTTGCAGTAATTTGCAATTCATTTTCAGCGTATATGTTCCTGTCTTTAAAAAATAATAATAAAATAACTAATATTGAAGATGCAAGCTTTTTATTCTTCAATTGTATTCACCTCTCGCCAAGTAAAAACAAAGTGGGTTTTACCCACCTACTTCAAATCCCTGTTCTCATGATTATTTTTCTTAACATTTTCTATTAATGTCTGTAATTTTTCAATAAGTTGTGGAGCTATATCCAAAAGCCTATCAAGCAACGGATTTTCGTTAATAGGTAATAGCCTTATTTGCCCATTTCCGACAACTAAAAAAGCGACAGGATTTACTGATATACCTGCTCCACTACCGCCTACAAAAGGCAAATTTGTCTTATTTTCTTTATTATTATCTTCGTATTCCCCTCCGCCGGCAATAAAGCCAAAACTAACTCTGGATATAGGGATAATAACTGAACCATCCGGTGATTCAACGGGATCACCTACAATTGTATTTACATCAACCATTTGTTTAAGATTAACCATCGTTGTGTCCATAAGACTATTAATAGGATTATCTGACATTGCATTCATCTCCTAATATATAAACTGTACATAGACTTTAGACTCTCAAATATAATATAGCCGATTCTAATTTTTATTATGCACTCAATATTACACTTTAATTTCAATTCATTAAACACGGCAGTAACATCAAAATGGCGTGTGTTTATCTTTTTTGCATGATTTTCTAACAAAACATTTAAAAAGCTTAGGACACTCCATAATAATCCGCTAAAAATACTGGTAATAGCTGCATCATATAAACCAATTTGTAATAAAATTTCAATCTTTATTATGGTAATTTTATTTACGAGGTTTATTAATATGTTTTTCATTATTTTATTACTTTTGCTAGAATGATAGTAGGGCTTATTTAAATAATCTATAATTATTTTTGCTATATTATATATCTTTTTGTATATTAAAATCCCATTGATATATATTTCTACCTGAAAAGCGAAATCTTCGTTTGCTGGAAAATTGAATTTTAATGTAAGTAGTGAAAATATAAACAGCATGGAAAAAAATAAAAAAATATAAAACCCTAACCTCATTTATACACCCCTGTAATATTTTTCCCATAAAAAAAAATAATACACAAAATGTGTATTATTAAGTGAATTACTCGATATCTGGCAAATCTTTTATAGAATTCAAACCAAAATATCTTAAAAAATTGTCTGTTGTTTCATATAAAATTGGTCTTCCTGGAGAATCTGATCTACCAGATTCTCTTATTAATCCCCTCTCTAAGAGTGTTTGAATTGATTTTTCGGAGTTAATACCTCTAATTTCGTCAACCCTTATCTTTGTAACAGGCTGGTTATATGCAATTATTGCCAGTGTTTCTATAGCCGCTTCTGATAGTCTATTTTCACTCTGAAAAAAATTCTTTAGTATATCTCCAAATTCGGATTTTGTACACATACAGTAACCATTGGCAACCTTTTTAATTTGTATACCATGTAATTCGCTTGCATATATATCGATAAGCTGTTGGAGTGAATTTCTAATAAAATCTATATTCACATTTAACATTATACTCAGTTCTTTTTCTGTCAACGGTTTTTCACTTAAAAATAGAATAGACTCAATTAGCGGTGTTATTTGTGAATCCATGTTTCTTACCCCTTTTAATCAAGATATCTCCAAAGTTTGCCGATTGAGTTGTTATAGTTAATCCTCTTTTTCCCATTTCCAATAATGCAATAAAAAACGAGATTATGTCTTGTCTCGTTTTACTATTTTTAGCAAATTTATTAAATGATAGATACGCAACTTTTCGTAGCATTCGAGTTATTTGAAATATTTTTTCGTGGACTGTATATCTCTTATTATTGTTAAATACTTCAATTTCTGAGCTCTTATATTTTTGATAAGCCTTTGATAAACTGGATACTGAATAACTCTTTTTCTTTTTCAATTCAAAAGCAGTTTTTCTATAAAATATATTGTTTTCTTTGAGTTCTAAATCTCGTAACTTTTTAGCTATGTCTTTATATTTTTTGTACTCCTCTATTGCAGATAATATTTTATTAATTTCTACAATATCTTCACTTTCATCTTGTTGTTCGATGCCGCTATTATTAGGCAATATCATTCTGGATTTCAGTTCCAATAAAGAAGATGTAATAAAGAAAAAATTTGAGGAAAGCTCAGGGTTATACTCTTCTAATGTATTAACATATTCTATATATTGATCAATAATTTTTATAAAAGAGACATCATAAATATTTACTTTTGAATCTTTAATTAAATGATATAGTAATTCATATGGACCTTCATACAATTCAATCCTTACCATATAATCCATTTTTGATACACCTATTTAAATAAATAAATGTAGAATCACATTATTCACCATGTTTAATATGGGATTTAGAATGTGCCCAATAACTCCCGTAATTAAAAGAATAAACAGGATTATCTGTCCTATCTGATCAAATTGTTGTAAATACAGATAATATTTCTGCGGTAACAAGCTGTAGAGTATATGTGATCCATCTAATGGTGATAATGGTATTAAATTAAAAATGCATAAACTTAAATTGAACCAGTAAATCAATATTAGCAAATTGTATATTACACTACCTGGAGTTATAAATCTTAAAATTATAACAGATAATATAGAAATTAATAAATTTGACAATGGTCCCGCTATGGAAACTAAAAATATCCCAATTTTTCTATTTGAAAAGTAAAGAGGATTTATGGGTACTGGTTTTGCCCATCCAAACCTAAAAATAAACAGCATAAATGCACCTACTGGGTCAAGATGTGCCAACGGGTTTAATGTCAATCTACCGGCATGTTTAGGCGTTGGATCCCCTAATTTGTATGCGGTTAAACCATGACTATACTCATGAACAGTTATCGCGATCAACAGTGCGGGTAGCTTATATAAGAATTCCATTGAATTATTTTTCTCCTTTTCTGCTTATCTAATTATACACTGAATATATTGTGCAATAGTATCATGGCATTTTTGTAATCATCTTTTTTTACCAAACATGAAATAGAATTGTGTGAATCTGATGTTTGTAATATTTCTATATTATGTTCCGAAAAGGCCTTGATTATTTTTGCCATGATACCTGGTACCCCACGCATCCTATTACCTATTATCGAAACTTTAACAAGATTTTCGACAGTTACGTAATTTAGGGTTGATTGATTTAATATGGCAGTTGCCGTTTCAGCATATTTAGCTTCAATAGTAAATATTTTTTTATCGGGGAAAATATTAATAAGATCAATACTTATACCTGCATCAGCTAATTTATTGAATACTTCGTTGATAATTTCTTTATCATTTTCATTGCTGGTGTTAATAATATACTGGACCCTGTCAGGCATACATGTAACCGCTGTAATTATTTTATTTACCTCTTGGTTGTCAATAAGTGTAAATACATCTTCTTTCATTATATTTTTTATTAGTAACGGGATCCCTGCTTTCATTGCCGTTTCTACAGCCAACGGATGTATAACCTTTGCTCCAAACTCTGCCATTTGGAATACATCCTCATAGTTAATATGTTCTATAGTTTTAGCTGATGTCACAATTTTAGGATCTGCAGACATCAAGCCATCAACATCTTTATATATCACTATTTGTTCTGAACCTAACTTTGAGCCAAGCAGACAAGCCGTATAGTCACTGGTGCCTCTTCCTAACGTAGTTATATCACCTTCCTCTGTTATTCCTTGAAACCCAGATATTATGGGTATCATTTTATTATTTATAGATTTCAATATATTATCTACATTTATTCTTAATACATTGGCTTTGCCAAAATTTCTGTCGGTTATTATACCGGCTTGTGCTCCCGTTAATGCAATGGAACTCAAGCCGTAATTTGATAAGGTGGCATGAAAAATAACGCTGGAAATCACTTCACCACAGCTTAAAAGCATGTCAAGTTCTCGCAAATTAATTTTGGGATGTATTTCTGTCACTAATTTAAGTAGTGTATCCGTTGAATAAGGGTCACCTAACCGTCCCATTGCAGATACAACCACTATAGGACAATATCCGTCCATATAATATTTTTGAACAATCTGTCCAGCTCTTTCTCTTAATGTCATGTCACCTAATATTGTACCACCGAATTTTAAAACTATAGTCTTCAACTTTTTCCACCTGCATCTTAAAAATTTTTTCTATTATCAATCTCAACTATCACCATATCGTTTCCTATTTTTCTTATGGTGTCCCATGGGATTCTAAATCCATTTCTATCATTTCTAACAAAAAAAGACAAGCGGTTTTCAAATATTATAAATGAATCTATTTTCCCTGTTTCTTCATCTATCAACAGATCTGCATCTTCTATAAGTCCTAATCTAGATCCATCGTTCAAATTGACAAGTTCTTTGCCTCCAAATTCACTGAGCAACATGGTTATTCCTCCACTCTTTATACATAATCGATACTAATAATTCTTATGTTACAAATAACAATTATATGCCAGTATGTCCAAACCCACCGTTACCCCTTTTTGTTATTGGTAGTTCATCAGTACATAAAAATTGTATCTTTTCTATTTTGTTCAATACCACTTGCGCAATTCTATCATACTTTTTTATTACATAATCATTCTTGCCAAGATTAATCATTACTATCTTGATTTCGCCAATATAGTCACTGTCAATAGTACCTGGTGAGTTTAAAACTGTTATACCATATTTTAATGCCAGGCCACTACGGGGCCTTATTTGAATTTCATATCCATCTGGAATCTTTACAGCATACCCTGTGGGAATAAGTTTTATATCGCCAGGTTTTATTACCAGGTCATTTTTAATATATGCGTAAAGATCCATCCCAGCTGCACCCTCAGATGCATACTGTGGAAGTGGCAAGTTTTCATCATCAACTAATTTTTTTATATACACATTTACCATGTCCCTCTATATCCTTTCATAATATAAGTATAATTAAGTTTATTTCTTTAATCAAATAAAAAACATAAACCATCTGGTTTATGTCTTTTATTTTTTGTCAATGCTTTCCTCAGACAAAGCATCTTTAATTGATAGGTTAATTCTACCTTGCCTATCAATTTCTATTACTTTTACTAACACCTCATCTCCTACATGTACAACATCTTCAACCTTATTTACACGTGATGGCGCTAATTTTGATATATGGACCAGACCTTCTTTCCCGTGCCCAATTTCTACAAAGGCTCCAAAATTTGTGATTTTTGTAACCTTACCAATATATGTGTTGCCGATTTCTACATCTTTAACGATACCTTCAATTATTTTGAGTGCTTTTTCTCCTGAGTTAACATCTTTTGCTGAAATATAGATTTTACCATCATCTTCAATATCAATCTTTACACCAGTGTCTGATATTATTTTATTTATTGTCTTGCCACCTGGACCAATAACATCTCTAATTTTGTCAGGATCAATAGTAGTTGTTATAATTCTTGGAGCATACGGAGATATATCTTTTCTCGGTTCTGGTATGGTTTCAATTATTTTATCCAAAATATATAGTCTAGCCCTTCTAGCTTGTTCCAAAGCTTTCTCTAAAATGGTTCTGTCTATACCATGTATTTTTATATCCATTTGAATGGCAGTAATACCTTTCTGTGTACCAGCAACTTTAAAGTCCATATCTCCCATAAAATCTTCGAGATCTCTTATATCAGTGAGCACAACAAATTTATCACCTTCTTTAACCAATCCCATAGCTATACCTGCTACAGGAGCTTTTATTGGTACTCCAGCATCATACAGTGCAAGAGTGCTACCACAAACACTAGCTTGTGACGTAGACCCATTGGAACTCAACACTTCTGATACTACCCTTATTGTATATGGAAACTCATCTTCCGACGGTATAACAGGCTCTAATGCTCTTTCTGCCAAAGCCCCATGGCCAATCTCTCTTCTACCTGGCCCCCTCATCGGCCTGGCCTCTCCAACACTATATGGTGGCATATTATAGTGATGCATATAGCGCTTAAATTCTTCATCTCCGAGATCTTCTAAAATCTGGATATCACCAAGTGCCCCAAGTGTAGCAACTGACATAACCTGCGTTTGCCCTCTATTGAACAGAGCCGATCCATGGGCACGAGGTAAAATTCCAACCTCACATGAAACCGGTCTAATTTCATCAAAAGCCCTACCATCAATGCGATATCCATCATTAAGTATCATGCTTCTCATTTGTTCTTTTGTAATATTATAGATAGTTTCACTTATATCAATTTTGTTGTCAGGATATTTAAGTAAGAAAGTATTCAATATATTCTCTGATACCTCTTCCAGCTGATCTAATCTTTTCTGCCTATCTTCACTTAAAAGTGCTTCACGTATCAATGGAACAGCATACTTTCTTACATCATCTTCTATTTCAGTATTTGGTTTAAATACCGGATAATTTAATTTTGGTTTCCCAACTTCTTTAATTATTTCTTCCTCAAACTCAATGATTTTTTTAATCTCATCATGTGCCAGCATCAAAGCATTTATCATTATATTTTCTGGTACTTCGTTTGCCCCGGCCTCCACCATTAAAATTGCCTCTTTTGTCCCAGAAACTGTAAGATGCATATCACTTTTTTCCCTTTGTTCGAGAGTAGGGTTTACAACAAACTTTCCATCAACAAGGCCTACCGTAACTGAACCTGTCGGTCCATCAAAAGGAATATCTGATATACATAATGAAATAGAAGATCCTATCATTGCGGCTATCTCAGGTTGATTGTCAGGATCCACTGATAGCACAGTTGCTACAACCTGAACCTCATTACGAAATCCTTTAGGAAACAGTGGTCTGATAGGCCTATCTATCAGTCTTGAAGTCAATATGGCCTTTTCCGTAGGTTTACCTTCTCTTTTTATAAAACCACCTGGTATTTTGCCGATAGAATATAGTCTTTCTTCATAATCAACTGTTAAAGGGAAAAAATCAATACCCTCCTTGGGTTCCTTTGACGAGCAAGCAGTTACAAGCACAGCTGTGTCCCCATACCTAACCAAACACGATCCGTTTGCCTGTTGAGCTAATTTACCTATTTCGATTCTAAGTTCTCTGCCTGCAAAACTTGTCTTATAAATCCTTTCCATGTAAATGTACCTCCCTTCTATTATTATTGCCGTTGAGCATTCAAACTAAAATAATATGAGCGAGAGTAACCCGCCCATATCGCATTATTTACGTAAACCTAATTCTTGTACTATTTTACGATATCTCTCAACATCTACTTTATACAGATAATCAAGTAACCTTCTTCTTTGCCCCACCATCTTTAAAAGTCCCTGTCTTGAATGAAAGTCCTTTTTATGAATACTGAAATGCTCATTTAAAATATTAATCTTTTCTGTTAATAATGCAATTTGCACTTCTGGGGAACCAGTATCTCCTTCATGAATCTGATATTTCTTGATTATTTCCTCTTTCTTTTCCTTGCTTAAAGCCATTTATTGTCCTCCTTTTATTTTTAAATTCGCCCTAAACATTGAATATCGTCAGGAGATTCAATAATCAAAGTTTAAGGTAATCCTTTTGTTATTGTAACATATTTTTTTATAAATTCAAGTATCTATCCCACGAAATGTGGTTATTTTATGATAATGTCACCTTGTAGACTATCGTGATAAAATGTCACTATGGGGAATGAGGTGCGTTATCTAATGTCTCAAGAACAACTAAAA
>NZ_VTPS01000024.1 GCF_008274215.1 Calorimonas adulescens
AAAGCCCATATTCCCTTTAAAATTTTGAAGCTGTTTTTTATTTTTTATCCAAAAAAAGGGAGTGCCGCTAACACTTAAAAAGTGTTTTGCGACACTCCCTCTTTTTGCAAATATGATACTTTAATTGTAGCGATTATAATCCCTGATTATACCTGTACATCATGCCTGGACCTCTGTAGCCAGCACTGTATCCAAGGCCAGGCCCTGCACCGGGGCAGCCGCCGAAGTATCCAGGCGTGCTATAGGTCTTTTGATATTCATATATGCTATCTGCCTGTTCCTGGGTCAGTAGTTCATCCTCCACCAGCTTATCCAGAACATCCTTGTTGTAGCTTTTAAGTTTTTCTGTGAGGTCATCTACAGTTATACCTTTCTCGTCTGCTATCTGATAAATGGTTTTGCCCTTCTGCATCTCATCAGTTAGCTGTTCAGGGGTAAATCCAAGGATTTTTGCTATCCCATTGATTTCCACTGTATAATAGGGATTGGCACCCATCATGCCATATCCAAAACCGTTACCAAAGGGTACAGCATCAGCAGCATATACCACGGCTCCCATCAGCAGCACCACCGCTACGATAGAGATTATTATCCATTTCTTCATTTTAAACTTCTCCCTTCTTTTTTATTTTACAATTTTATTATAAACGCAGGGTTTGATAAACATTTAATGAAAATGTGATGTTTTTGTGAGGATTAATAAAAAGTATTGTTGCATATCTTAATATTTTATAAATCGTTTATTCGCTCCATATCCGTATGATATAATTATAATCGTGTGGGAGAAGTGATCTAACCTCATCAGTATCTTTAACCGTTTCTTTCCCTCTGAAAGAGTCTTTCTTTTATCTTTCTGCCCGTCGGCGTATCGGCCAGGCCACCTCTTGCTGTCTCCCTGAGCTCACAGGGCATTACCCTCCCTACCCTGTACATGGCCTCTACCACCTCATCAAATGGTATCTTAGACTTTATGCCGGCCATAGCCATGTCTGCAGCCACCAGAGCATTAGAGGCTCCAAAGGCATTTCTCTTTATGCATGGCACCTCTACAAGACCAGCCACAGGATCGCATACAAGCCCCATCACAGCCTTTAATGCAAAAGCCGCAGCATTGAGAGACATCTCAGGATTCCCACCTGCCAGTTCTGTCACCGCTGCAGCCGCCATGGCTGCAGCAGAGCCGCATTCGGCCTGACAACCTCCTTCAGCACCAGAGAGTGTGGCATTATATGCTATGGTCATCCCAACCCCCGAGGCTGTGAATAGCGCCCTTATTATGTCGTCATCGGTGCTTCCCAACATCTCTGCAGAGCTTAAAAGAGCCCCTGGTATTATACCGCAGGAACCGGCTGTGGGCGCAGCCACAATTTTCCCCATGGAGGCATTTACCTCCGAGACGGCCATTGCCCTGGCCACAGACATAGCCATGCCTGGCCCGGACAGGCCAGGCCTATCCTTTACGTACTCATACAGACGTCTTGCATCACCACCGGTGAGACCGCTTACCGACCTTATATCCTTTGTAAGGCCATCCTTAGCCGCTTCCTTCATGACATCAAGATTTTCCTTCATCTTCAGTATAACCTCTTCCCTGCTCTTTTCCGACATCTCCATCTCATGGAGTATGGTAATTTCTCCAATTGATGCCCCGTATATGTTGCATAAATTTAATAGCTCATTGCCTGTCCTAAACTCATACATGTTATCACTCCTATACAGGTTCTATCATCATTACACGGCTTATCTCATTTATCGTTTTAATCTCCTCAATGGCCTGGCCAGGCAGGACTGAATCCATCTCTATGATCATGGCAGCCTCCCTGCCCTTCTGCTGTCTGAACACTTTCATAAAAGCTATGTTTATATCATAGGCCCTTATTATTTCTGTTACCTTTGCTATAACCCCCGGCCTGTCAATGTGAGATGTGATGAGCGTTGGATAATCGCCAGTAAACTCCAGGTTGAAGTCATCAATTGCGGTTATAACTATGCTGCCTCCACCAATTGATGAACCGGTTATGCACATCCTGCCGTTTTCTCCATCCAACTCTATCATTACCGTGTTTGGGTGGGCATCCCTCAGCTCTGCGGGTATAAATTCAAAGGTAATGCCTGCCTCTTTTGCCATCTCCATGGAATCACGCAATCTATCATCTGATGGGTCCATACCAAGTATACCGGCCAACAGCGCCCTGTCTGTACCGTGTCCCCTGTATGTCTCTGCAAATGACCCATGAAGATAAAACCTCGCCGAATCTATTCGGCCGCCATAAATTCTCCTTGCTATGCTGCCTATCCTTGCAGCCCCTGCAGTATGAGAACTGGACGGACCTATCATTATCGGACCCAATATATCAAATGAAGAATATTGTTTCATAGGAACACCTCATCGAAAAATTATTTCCCGGGAAATACTTAAAAATATTAGAAATCCCTCTCCAATTTTTATTGTAGAACACTATATAGATCCCATCCACCCAACTTAGATTCCGCGCTTTCTGGCCCTGTCTATAGCCTGTATCTCCTCTGCCGACAGCGGATATCTGGAGGTACCATTTTCTATGGGCTTGGCATAAGTCACCGTGTCGTCCCTGCCGAATATTCCGGTTATGACAAACCCATTGTCGTTCAAGTCCAGTAGAGCTATAGAAAAACTCTGGTCTGAACCCATCTCTGAAAAAGCATTGTACCTTACTATACCAACCTTCTGTAGGGCAAGCTCTGTACGTTTTTCTATCTGTTTCATGCGTTCCTCAAACTCTGTAATCTTTTCAACATTGCCCTCTACTTTTCCCAAATATGAGGACAGGATATCCTCCAGGTCTTCACCGGTCCTCCCATTTATAACCCGCCTGTAGCCCTTTAAAAAACTGGAAAACCGGGCATTTAGCGCTAATATCCATATGAGTTCGATAAGCAAAAGCAGGGCCATAACAGATATAACGTATACATCATTTGACTTTATCATCTGAAGTAAATCACTCATATTATGTCACCCATCCATCTATATAATATTTACTTAGAAATACAAATTAGGACAACAATGGGGTATCTGTACAATCCATGCCGGGCATCCCCACGCTCACACCGGACAGGATGTGCTGTCATACAATGACATGACAGGTGTTGCTGCCCTCTTTGCACTCGTCAAACTGTTATAGAGCAACAGGTAGCCCATAATCGTGTCTTGTGCAGCCCATTGCCATGGTGAATTTGACATAGTTAACTTATACTTAATATATCACATTACTGCTAAAGTGCTCAATATAAAAATATAGGATAGGTTTTCAGGTTATCACCCATGTGATACCATATGCTCGTCTATAACTGCCAAGATGTCAGTATGGTGCTATTCATTTACAATTTAGCTATCCACCTTACTGCCTCTATAAGCCTATCAACCTCTTCTTCAGTTGTAAAAGGCCCCGGGCTTACACGGACTGTCCCTTGCTTAAATGTCCCTATGGTCTTGTGGGCTATTCCGGAACAGTGCAGTCCGGCCCTTACTTCTATATCAAATTCACTGTCAAGTACATATGATATCTCTGTAGAATTCATATCCCCAATATTGAATGAAACAATACCTGCGTGCCCTTCCGGATCTTTCAGACCATATACTTGAACTCCTTCAATACCCTTAAGGCCATTTATTATCATGCTGCAGAGATTTATCTCATATTCTCTAATTTTCTCAATCCCAACGCTGTTTATATAGTCTATACCGGCCTTTAAACCGGCAATGCCGGGGGTGTTCAGCGTGCCACTCTCATACCTGTCAGGCAAAATATCAGGCTGCGTGATCAGGTCAGAACGGCTGCCCGTGCCGCCTTCTACTATAGTATCCAGCTCAATGCCCTCCCGTATATATAGTCCCCCTGTCCCCTGCGGCCCCAAAAGTCCCTTATGTCCCGGGAAAGCCAGTATGTCAACGTTATCCCTGTTTACATCTATCGGTATATGCCCTGCCCCCTGGGCCGCATCTAAAAGGAATGGAATTCCATGCTTTTTTGCTATCTGTCCTACCTCCCTGTATGGCTGGATTGTTCCTGTTACATTGGAGGCCATAGTGAGGATTATAACCGCTGTGTTTGGCCTTATGGCCTTCTCTATGTCGTCCGGTGATACAAGGCCACTGCCGTCAGCAGTTACAAATGACGTCTCTACACCGATGTGTTCCAATTTTTTAAGTGGCCTGGCCACAGAGTTATGCTCCATGCTGCTTGTTACTGCATGCTGGCCTGGCCTTAATAGTCCCTTTATGGCCATATTAAGGGCATCAGTGGCGTTTGACGCAAAAATCACCCTCATAGGGTCATCTATCCCAAAAAAGTCAGACAGCGCTTCTCGACATTCTAATACTATCCTTCCAGCCTCTATAGCCATCTTGTAACCGCTTCTGCCTGGATTTGCACCCTTATTTACAATACAGTCATATACTGCCTTCGCTACGCTGTCTGGTTTTGGCCACGACGTGGCGGCATTATCAAGGTATATCATCGTACCATCTCCCGGAGCAGCGATAATTTTAGTGCAGAAATCAGCAGGTATCCACTTATCAGAGTGTTACAAGGCATTTTATGCCCTGCCGTGCACTTATCTGCAATAAACTATACTCCAGTATATGAACATAAAACTGTTTGTGTTAAACACAAAGCTCTCCTTCAACTATTATCTTTGCTGCCCCACCAACCTTTACCCCGTATCTTTCTCCTTTGGTAACCTCTACAGATATAAGACTGGGCCTGCCCATGGCTATACCCTGTTCTGCATTGAACCTCAACGGATTTTCATCGACAAGACCCGACTCCCTCAGATACATACCCAGAGCACCATTGGCGGTGCCCGTCGCCGCCTCCTCGCTTATGCCCAGTAAAGGCGCCATGTTCCTTGTCAGGATCAGGTCATCTTTATATATGTGTCAAAGGTAAACAGGTGCAGAGACTCTGCGTGAAACTCTCCTGTAAGTTCTGAAATCCTTTCCCCATCTGCCCTTAGGGAGTTTAAAACCCTCTTATTGCTCATACCTGTTATCATGTCGTTGACACCTATGGACACTATCATAGGTTCTCCTGCTATATCCTGCTCAGGTATACCGAGCAGATGTTAAAATCTACCTCATTGAGGCCTTCTTCTAAATCGAGATACCCCCTTGAGGCCAGGGCATAAAAAGCTGCAAAGTTTAAACTCTTTGGCCAGGCCTTGCATAATATCCTCTTTGGGTCCCCCAATAACAGCCCCTGCAGGGTTTCCACCAAATGTCTATCCGGTAAAGGCATCAACCCGGAAAAACCTCATATGGTATCACCCACCTATAACCTCTATTATCCTCTCCAGCTCTTCATTTGAATAATACTCTATGTAAATCTTACCACCCTTTTTCCCTGTATTTATCTGCACCTTTGTCCCCAATGCCTTTTCTAAACGGTCCTCGATATTCTTAATTATGGGGTCTTTTTTAACCTCTCTTGTCTTCTTACTTTTAGCTCTGTTTTGTTCCACCAGTTTAGATACTATTTTCTCTGTCTCCCTGACACTCAGGTCTTCATTCATCACCTTTAAGGCTACTTCATACTGTTTTGCAGGGTTTTCTACACCAAGAAGAGCTTTGGCGTGTCCGGCAGACAGCCTGCCCGCTTCCACAAACTCTCTGACCCTTGGCTCAAGGTTTAACAACCTTAAGGAATTAGCTATGGCTGGCCTGCTCTTGCCAATTATCTTCGCTATTTCTTCCTGAGTCAAGCTGTACTCCTCCATCAGCGTCCTGTAAGCCCTTGCCTCCTCGATTGGATTTAAATCCTCCCTCTGAAGATTCTCTATCAGGGCGAGTTCCATAACCTCCTCCTCGGTTATTGTCCTCACCACGGCAGGTATCTTCTCAAGGCCCGCTGCCTTTGCAGCCCTGTATCTTCTCTCCCCTGCCACAATCCTGTATCCTCCATCAGTCGGCGTCACCAGTATTGGCTGCAGAACACCATATTGCCTGACCGACTCCGTAAGTGAAGCTAAGGCTTCCTCATCGAAATCCTTACGCGGCTGATTTTCATTGGGTATAATCTCATCTATGGATATTTCATTTGCTGGCGTCGTATCGGTTTCCGGTATCAATGCCTGTAGACCCTTTCCCAGACCCTTCCTCATACTATTTCCCTCCTATTACCTCTTCTGCAAGCTCCTCATAGGCTTCCGCCCCCTTTGATTTTGGGTCATATATGCTGATTGGTTGACCAAAGCTGGGAGCCTCTCCAAGCCTTACATTCCTTGGTATTATTGAACGATATACCTTATTCTTAAAATATTTCTTAACCTCATCCACCACCTGAATTGAAAGGTTTGTCCTGCCGTCAAACATGGTAAGCACCACCCCTTCAATCTTAAGGTCCTTATTCAGGTTTTTTTGCACAAGTTTTATTGTGTTCATAAGCTGTGTCAATCCCTCCAGCGCATAATACTCACACTGAATAGGGACCAGAACAGAATCCGCCGCTGTAAGGGCATTCAATGTCAGAAGTCCAAGGGACGGTGGGCAATCTATCAGGATATAATCGTACTCATCCCTTACCTTTGAGAGTGCATCCTTCAGCCTGTACTCTCTTCTCTCCAGGCCAACCAATTCAATCTCCGCACCAGCCAGCTCTATATTGGCAGGCAGCAGAAACAGACGCTTATAATCTGTACTTATAATACTATTTTTGATCTCCTCACTGTTTAAGAGGACATCATATGTTGTCTTTTTCAACTTCTCCTTGTTAATGCCAATACCACTTGTTGAATTTCCCTGTGGGTCTATATCCACCATCAGTACCCTCTTACCCTTTGCGCTGAGATTGCTACTTAAATTAATCACTGTTGTTGTCTTCCCTACTCCACCCTTTTGGTTGGCTACCGCCATAATCCTACCCATATAATATCCTCTCCTTAGGAATGTACTTCTCTGTATATTCACATCCATTAACAGCGGTTGATGCATTGAAATTTAGCCTTATTCAGTTCTTTATTGCTGTGATAGCAACCATGAAACCAAAAAGTTGATAAGTTTATAGCCGCAGGTATGCTATGGACGTCTATTCCATGGATATGCATTTTTAACTACAGTCCGTCTATTATCCGTCTATTATTAAGGATATATATCCTTTCTGGCCACACCGGGAATATGCCTTAAAAAACATGTGGACATCGGTGTTTCGTACCTGTCATATACCTTTATACTCTCTCATTCCCTGTCCGTCAATAACTGTTTCTTTATATAAGATTATATCATTGTTCCTCGTGGAACAAAAGGACAAATATGTAAAACAGAGTGATTAACCTGCTAAAGGCCCTTCTTTCTACCCTTGTGATAGCCTTTATGGTAAAGCCTGGCAATAAGGCACAACCCTATACATCTTTATGGTCTCCAGGTCAGGTTATCCCAAATTAATATCTATCGGCTTGGTACTGCTTTAATATCAAGCTCTGTTATTTCGATATTCCTGGGTTTACATTTAAATGAATGCGCGCCTGAGGACCTTATAGGATACGCAGGTGCAATTGTATCCTTTATTTTTAGAACTATGCTTTTAGTGAATAAACATTGGACTGATGTGGCCTCTGAACACTGGTCCTCTCGACAACCTGTCACTATTGATACGAGATTTCCCCATAGGCAGGTTTTAGAACTGAAACAAAAGTGATTCCATTGTCAACATTATCTATACTTCTACAGTGATTCCGGTCGTGGTCTTAACCATAAGAAAGTATAATTCTTTCTTCTGGTATTTTTATATACGCCCGTAATCTCTACGCTTTTTTGCATTTAATCTGTGCAGTTACTTTTCTCAGCATATCGTATTATACATGTTCTTTATTTTTATTCCTCTGATATGATGCGGATAAATCAAATACAGGCGTTCCAGTTCATGTTAATCATATTCTACCTACAAATTATCAATGTGTTCGAGGCTGTTGCCTGATTGTGCGCAAAACATATATCATCCAAAATATCTAAGCAAGGACATTGATTTCATCGCTAATTATTAAGGAATCTTTAAACTGTAAAATATACCCACATCATGTTTTAAGACAAGCCACAAATGATTAGATATAGCGGAAATATATATAGGACTGCATATAAAATTATAGCCACTCTTTTAAGTGGCATATGTTTCATGTGAAACACTACTGATTATTGATTTATAGGAACCTTTACCACAAATTCAATGTATTCCTCCGACTCCCTTTGCTCAAGACTGGCTGAAATACCCGACTTGTTCATAAGGTCTACTGCTTGTT
The DNA here is from genome assembly GCF_008274215.1 of Calorimonas adulescens. Taxonomy (NCBI): domain Bacteria; kingdom Bacillati; phylum Bacillota; class Clostridia; order Thermoanaerobacterales; family Thermoanaerobacteraceae; genus Calorimonas; species Calorimonas adulescens. Next base: position 8,269 of record NZ_VTPS01000024.1, read on the forward strand.
TGAATGTATTGATATAAATGCGGAGGTCCTTTAATGCCTTTTTTACAGACTGCTTGTGTATTTCCTTCGGGCTGTTTGCTTTTTTTATGTTATTAATGTACTTATCAATAAGTGCTTCAGACTCTTTAACATTTAACCCTTTTTTAACGATCTGTTCAAGGACCATAAGCTGACTTTCCTCGTCGGGCAGCCTCAAAAGTGCTCTGGCATGGCGCTCTGTCAGGTTATTTTTTATGATGATACTCCTTATCCTGTCAGAAAGCTTCAACAATCTGAGCTTATTGGCAATTGTAGACTGACTCTTAGAAAGCCTTCGAGCCAGTTCCTCCTGCGTTAGGTGATGGTCTTGTATAAGGTTGTAGTATCCCTCTGCCTCCTCCAAAAAATTAAGGTCTTCTCTCTGAAGGTTTTCCAGAAGGGCTATAACTGCTGAATCTTCATCCACAACGTCAATTATAATTGCAGGGACATCTTTCAACCCAGCCATTTGAGATGCCCTAAGTCTTCTCTCACCACTCACAAGTTCATACGAGTCATTGGAAATTTTCCTCAATGTTATTGGTTGTAGGACGCCATAATTTTTAATGGATTCCGAGAGTTCCTGCAGAGAAGCCTGAGACAGCAGCTTTCGCGGTTGATATGGGTTTGGTCTTATCATCTCAATGGGTATATAGCTGATGGTCCTCTGGGCGTCGGCATTTAACATAATACCACCTTCTTTCAGTAAAGTATAAAGCGTCAGTCATAGATACTAGGAAATCAATGGTATTTGATTGTCAACCATACTCCGCTGTCATGCTGATGCAATAGGTCAACCACATCAAAGATTGTAGAGAACAATCATCAGGTAACAATATACAATAAGACACTCCACAGCTATTATATTATATTGTTTCGACATACAAATGTAAATTCCTGCTAATATGGAAAAAAAAGTTAAAGTGGTTTCTTTGAGATCCTCGCCGATGGCCTTGGGTATAGACCCTTTGTCTCAGCAATCTTTCTTATCACAATAAGAGAGTGGGTTATACCGCTTTCAGGCAGGTTATATTTATAAACACTCTCAACCCTTGCAGAAAGTGTATTAAGAGCACCCGCAGCACTGTCTATCTCTTCTTCAGGAGATGGACCCTTATAGGCAACCATACGCCCTCCAACCTTCAGAAGTGGTACAGAGTATTCCAATAAGACATTCAAACTGGATACAGCTCTTGAAAACACAACATCATAACTTTCTCTCAATGAGGGGTCATGACCTGATTCTTCCGCCCTTTTATCATATACGGTGCCATCGATTCCCAAAATTTCAATAGTCTCCTTCACAAAGCGTGCTTTTTTCTTGATTGACTCCATATAGTCCATCTCGGTGTCCGGTACCATTACCTTTAACGGGATACCGGGAAAACCAGCTCCTGTGCCAATATCTATACACTTTAAACCGTTAATATCCATAAAAAGAAGGGGTGAGACGGAGTCACATATATGCTTTATTATAAACTCCCTCTCGTCGACAATGGAGGTAAGGTTCATCACCTTATTTACTTCCATAACCCTGTCATAATATTTTTCCAATAGTTCCACATGAAACGGTGGCCTGACTCCAAAAACAGTTAATGCATGCACTAAAAAATCTTTATCCATCATCAATCACCCTTTAAAACGGAGGTACATCAAGAGCACCGATATATCAGAAGGAGATACTCCAGAAATTCTCGAGGCCTGGCCAACATTTACTGGCCTGATTTTGGAAAGCTTTTGTCTTGCCTCCAAACTTAAACCGGCTATGCCGTTATAGTCTATGTCAGGTGGTATCTGCTTATCCTCCAGCCTCTTGAAACTTTCAATCTGCTCTGCCTCTTTTTTAATATACCCCTCATATTTGATTTCTATCTCAATGGATGGAATTACTGACTGTAATATGTCATCAGGCCTACCATAATCAATGACCTTGAGGTTTTCATATGTGATTTCGGGCCTCTTCAAAAGTTCATACAGGCTTATACCAGACCTTATCTCACTGCTCCCAACCCTCTGCAGGAAGTTTATGACATCAGATGTAGGAGAGACCCTTGTCCTCTTAAGCCTTTCAATCTCATCATAGATTTGAGACTTGCGTCTCAAATAACGCTGATACCTTTCTTGGGAGACCAGCCCTATCCTGTACCCTTTTTCTGTAAGCCTGAGGTCTGCATTGTCATGCCGTAAAAAGAGCCTGTATTCAGCCCTTGAGGTCATCATACGGTACGGTTCATTTGTACCCTTGGTCACAAGATCATCTATCAGAACACCAATGTAAGACTCACTCCTGTCTAGGATAAATGGTGGTTCACCTCTCAGTTGCAGTGCTGCATTGACCCCAGCCATGATACCCTGGGCAGCGGCCTCCTCATATCCCGAGGTTCCATTCACCTGTCCTGCAAAAAACAGGCCATGAATATCTTTCAATTCCAGCCACGGCGTAAGCTGTGTAGGGTCTATGCAGTCATACTCTATAGCATAAGCATCCCTCATGATCCTGACATTTTCCAACCCCGCAATGGTCCGCAAAAAGGCGTGCTGGACATCCTCAGGCATGCTGGTGGACATACCCTGCACATACATCTCATAGGTGTTTATACCCTCCGGCTCAATAAAGATCTGGTGTCTCTCCTTATGTGGAAACTTAACAACCTTATCCTCTATGGAAGGGCAATACCTCGGGCCAATACCCTCGATCTTACCGCTATAAAGAGGTGAACGGGACAGGTTTAGCCTGATCACTTCATGTGTCTTTTCATTGGTATAAGTAAGATAACATGGTATCTGCAAGACATCAACCCTGTCATTAATATACGAAAAAGGCTGCGGCGTCTCATCCCCTGGCTGTATGACCATTTTGTCAAAGTCTATTGTCCGTCTGTCAACCCTGGGTGGTGTGCCTGTCTTAAACCTCATCAGCTTCACACCCAGCCGTTTAAGGCATGAGGAAAGCTCCGTGGCAGGATAAAGTCCATTGGGGCCACCACTGTATCTCACATCGCCAATTATAATCTTTCCATTGAGATATGTGCCTGTGGTAACAATGACAATTCTGGCTCCATAAAATGCGCCGGTCATCGTCAGCACCCCCGAGACCCTCCGGCCATCTACCTTTATTTCAACAACTTCTCCCTGAATGACATCCAGGTTTGGGGTCTTTTCCAGGGTGTATTTCATTGAAAACTGGTATGCTTTTTTATCGCACTGGGCCCTTAATGCCTGGACTGCAGGTCCTTTACCGGTATTTAACGTCCTTACCTGTATCATTGTCTTATCCGTATTTACACCAATCTCGCCACCAAGTGCGTCCACCTCACGGATGAGATGCCCTTTGGCAGGACCTCCCATGGCAGGATTGCATGGCATCATGGCTATACTGTCTAAATTTATGGCAAAAATAGCAGTCTTAAATCCCATTCTGGCAGTGGCCAGGCCAGCTTCACATCCGGCATGTCCGGCCCCAACCACCACAACATCATAATCAGCAACCTTAAACACGATATCACCTACCAACATTTGGAATAAAACTCATGCCACTCACTTGCCCACACAAAAATTCTGAAATATCCTGTCAATAATTTCTTCGCCGGCAGTTTCGCCGGTAATCTCCCCCAAAGCCTCAACAGCAGCCATCAGGTCAACAGTAATCAGGTCAACAGGCTTACCGTCATCAAAAGTGGCAACAGCCGAACGAAGCGAATCAACCGCCTTCTTTAGACAGGCCAGATGTCTGGTATTTGTAATTATTGGATCATCAATCCTTATATCCCCATTGTAAAAGAGGCCATAGACATAATCAGTGAGTTCATCAAGGCCCATCCCATCTAAAAGAGATGTCCTGATCACCTTAGCCCCGGGGAGACTCCTTTCTATTTCATCGATTTTTAAAACAGAGGGCAGGTCTGACTTATTCAAAAGAGCGACAACCTTTTTATCCTTTACAAGTTCAATAATAAGCATATCCTCATCCGTTAAATTCAACGACGAGTCAAACATGAGAATGACCAGGTCTGCCTGTTCAAGAAATTTTTTTGTCTTTTCAACACCAATCCTTTCTACTATATCATTGGTGTCCCTTATTCCTGCCGTATCAATTAACTTTACAGGTACGCCCTTAATATTTATATACTCCTCTATAATGTCCCTCGTTGTTCCTGGTATCTCCGTTACGATGGCTCTCTCTTCTTTCAATAGCGCGTTTAATAGAGACGATTTTCCAACATTAGGCTTTCCGATGATAACTGTCTTCAGGCCCTCTCGGAGTATTTTACCTGTACTGGCAGAGGTTATCAATTTTTCAATCTTATCAATAGAACGCTCAATGTCCGGCTTTAAATCGGACAACTCCTCTACATCCTCCTCAGGAAAATCAACATAAGCATCAATGTGTGCAATCAAATCAACAATATTCGACCTTATGTCTGATATTTCCCGGGAAATTTTACCCTCCAGCTGTGCCACTGAAGTCTTCAGGGCATCATCAGAGTTAGATCTGATTATATCCATTACAGCCTCAGCCTGGGCTAAATCTATCCTTCCATTTATGAAGGCACGTTTCGTGAACTCACCAGGTCCTGCCGGCCTGGCCCCAAACCTCAGGCAAAGCTCCAATATCTTCTTTAGTGGGGTAAAACCGCCATGGCAGTTGATCTCGACAATGTCCTCCCTTGTATACGTGTGAGGAGCCTTCATTACACTTACAAGTACCTCATCAATCTCAAGGTTAGTGTCAGGGTCAACTATGTGGCCATAAACCATGCAGTGGCTCTTCACTTTATCCAACCTCTTGCCTGTATTTGACTTAAATATCCTCGAGGCTATATCAATAGACATATCCCCACTCAATCTCACAATGCCAATTCCACCCTCACCTGGAGGAGTGGATATAGCAGCTATAGTATCCAGCACATTCATACTCATCACCTGCTTTTAATATTAAAAAACCCAGCATATGCACTGGGTTGATATCTCTTAAAATAAAAGCCAGTAAACTATTCTAAACACTTATAATAAAAGATATATCATTTCTTTAATGCAATTACAACCTTGCGATGAGGATCCTCACCTATAGAATATGTCTCAACTGCAGGATGATTCTGCAGGGTCTCATGAATTATCTTCCTTTCATAGGGGGTCATAGGTTCTAAAACTACATTCTTATGAAGAGAAACAGCTCTTTTAGCCATTCTGTTAGCTAAATTCCTGAGCGTTGTTTCCCTCCTCTCTCTATAATTTTCCGCATCCAGTATCACATGGATCTGCTTATCCGTCGTCCTTTCCTTGTTCGCCACAAGGTATGTCAAATACTGGAGTGAGTTCAACACATCACCGCGATGACCAATTACAAAACCAACATTTGTACCAAAAAACTCAATCTTCATCGTACCTTCTATCTCGCTATAATCTATCAGGAAATCCACATTGAGATTAAGTGAACGCAATATGTCCCTTAAAAATCTTTTTACCTCTTTTTCTGGATCATATTTGAGTACTACCCTCACCCTAGCCCCTCTGCTGCCAAAGCCAAAAAGCCCCTTGCTGCCTTCATCCAAAATCTCTATATTCACATCATCTACATCAGCTCCAAGCTCATCTAAGGCAGCTTTTATAGCTTCATCCACATTTTTACCAGACTTTTCAACACTCTTCACGAGTCAGTCTCCCCCTTCACGCTTCCAGGCTTTCTGTAGAAAAAGTACTGCTGAACTATCTGGAATACATTGCTGACAACCCAGTATACACCAAGGCCAGACGGTAAAGAGACAGTCATCCACGCTATCAATATGGGCATCATGATATTCATCATCGTTTGGTCAGAAGAAACATTTTTAGGCATAGCTATTACAGTAGAAATATATGTCGTAAGGCCAGAAAGAATTGGCAATATATACAAACTATCCGGTTTAGAAAGATCCTTGAGCCACAAAAATCCCACCCCAGACAATGCAGGGTAATTTCTAAACATAGCAAATAATGCCCAGAGTATAGGTAGCTGTATCAATAAAGGAAGACAACCAGACATAGGATTTACATTATTTTTTTGATACAGTTCCATAACCTTCTGATTCATGGTTTGAGGATCATTCTTGTATTTCTCCTGGATCTTAGCAATCTGCGGTTGAATCTCCTGCATCTTCCTAGATGAATTAAGTTGAGGTATCGTAAGAGGCAAAAGCAATAACTTAACAATTAAAGTAAATACAACAATCGCCCACCCATAACTCCCAGTAATACTAAAAAAATACTCAAAAATCGTGCCCATAAACTGAGTTAAACTGCCCAAAACCTAAAACCTCCCCATGTTTATTTTACAGGATCATAGCCCCCTGGATTAAATGGATTGCATCTTAAAATTCTCCACAGGGCTAACCAGGTCCCTTTAAAAATGCCGTATTTTTCTACAGCCTGGAGCGCATATTCCGAGCAGGTGGGATAAAAACGACAGCTTGGCGGTTTCAATGGTGAAATAAACCTTTGGTAAAAACGGATCAAACCTTTTAAAAACCTTTTCATAAGGAACCCTCCCTGAACATACCTGCTCGCTTTAAAAGCCTTCTCATGCTGTTTAACATCATATAGTAATCTGCTTCCTGAGACAGCTTTCTTGCCGCTACCACTATATCATATCCTGTCTTCAAATCTGGCTCTAAATATCTGTATGTCTCCCTCATTAGCCGTTTTATCCTGTTTCTCTTCACGCTCTTGCCCATCTTTTTGCTCACAGAAAAACCTATCCTATTACTCTTGTCGTTATTTGGTAAAATATACAGGACTATGACATCATCGGCAAAATACCTTCCCTTTTTATAAAGCCTGTTAAAATCTGCGCTCTTCTTAATTTTTAAAGTAAACCTCATAAAAACCTCCAAATACGGAAAAAGGCCACCTATTGCGGCCTTAAGCAGAAAGTCTCTTCCTACCTTTAAGTCTCCTCCTGGCCAGAACTTTTCGTCCTGTAGCAGTTCTCATCCTATTCCTAAAGCCATGAACTCTCTTTCTTCTCCTCTTTTTCGGTTGATACGTCATCTTCATATTCGAACACCTCCTGCTTAGCACCTGTACGATAGCTATAATGATTATATCCTCCTTTATTATGTGTGTCAAGGATTATATAATATATATTGAACAATATATTGATCACAACTTATGTACAAAAATTAAACTATATCCTGGGGGTTATAAAATGCCAAGCTATGACTTTATATGCAAAGACTGCAGACACTATTTTTCTGACATGGTAAGTATCAAGGAAAAAGATGAAGGAAATGTAAGATGTCCGTCATGTGGCTCCAACAACATCTCGCAGGTCTTTAAATCCTTTAACTTTATAAAAAGAAATGGCAGTGCAGGTAGCTGCAGTGGAAGCTGCTCCGGATGCAGCGGATGCAGTTCGTAAATCTTCTTACAGGTAGCCCCCCTATCCGTGAAGGTTGTTTTTGTAGCATCCACAAAGCTATCTGAGTCTATTAGAACAAAATACTCATTGAATATCTGTGGATAATTTGATATTATAACTGTGGAAAATTTTTTTGCAAGCTGGACTTATCCACAAACTGTGGAAAAAAATGTGGATAAGTTGTTTAAAATGTTTGTTAATAGTTATAGATATATAATCTTGACCATGTGAAAATGTTAATTACGTAATCCACAACCATATGACCACCATGGAGGGGGGTCATAATTTTTCTTAAGAGGGGGACATGGTATGAATGAGCAACTTTTAAACCTCTGGGAAAGGGTAACCAGACTCGTAAAAACTGAGCTTACAGAGGTAAGTTACAATGCCTGGTTCAGACTCTTGCGGCCTATAAGCATGGACAATGACACCATTACCATAGGTGTACCAAACTCATTTACCTACAATATCATAAACGAGAGGTACACCAGTTACCTTACCAATGCAATAAATACAGTAAGCAATAAAAAATATAAGGTTGTAATAAGGGTTATTGATGAAGACACAATATCAGAACAGACTGCTAGCACTATTAGTGATGGCATGCATGACAACCTTATAAACTATCTGAACTCAAAATATACATTTGATTCATTTGTCATAGGAAACAGTAATAGGTTTGCCCATGCTGCTTCATTAGCTGTCGCGCAGGCTCCAGGACATGCATACAACCCCCTCTTTATATATGGAGGAGTTGGTCTCGGAAAGACCCATCTTATGCATGCCATCGGTCACTATATACTGGACAACAATAAGGACATGAAGGTCATGTATGTGACATCGGAAAAATTTACCAACGACCTTATAAATGCTATTAAAGACGACAAAAATGAAGAATTCAGGAACAAATACCGGAGTGTAGATGTCCTTTTAATAGATGACATTCAATTTATTGGAGATAAAGAGCGTACTCAGGAGGAATTTTTCCACACCTTCAACACATTATATGAGGCAAACAAACAGATTGTGGTTTCCAGTGACAGGCCACCAAAAGAGATACAGCAACTGGAGGACAGACTCATATCAAGGTTTGAATGGGGACTCATAGCAGATATTCAGCCTCCAGATTTTGAAACGCGAATTGCAATTTTAAAGAAAAAAGCGCAGCAGGAAAACATTGAGATTCCCAATGATGTCATGGTATACATGGCAAAACAAATTCAGTCAAATATTAGGGAACTGGAGGGCGCACTGATTAAGGTAGCTGCATACAGTGCGTTTATAGAGACAGAAATCACCATCGATATGGCAGAAGAGGCCTTAAGAGACATATTACGGCATGATTCTAAAAGAGAGATAAATGCAAAATATATCGAAGAGGTTGTGGCAAAGAGATTTGGAATAAAGATTGAGGACTTAAAATCCAAAAAGAGAACCAAAAATTTCACGGTTCCAAGACAGATAGCCATGTACCTTTGCAGAGAATTGACTGATATGTCACTTCCCAAGATCGGAGAAGAGTTTGGCGGAAAGGATCATACAACAGTAATACACTCCTGTGAAAAAATTTCTAAAGATATAGCAAATGATAGCGAAATGAAGTCGCTGATAGAGAGTTTGAAAAAGGAGATACTTGGAGAATAATCCACAGTTTCCATGTGGAATTCAACTGTGGAAAATGTATTTTTTTTTCATCTTATATATTTATGCTGCAACAATATTTTTTAGTACAGTTTTTTAAACAAATTTTTCTACACTCTAAATCAGCATCACTTATGGTGATAATTACATTATCAACAAATCCACAGTCTCTACTACTACTGTGAATAAAGTTATAATAAGAAAAAGATAAGAAAAGAGGGAAAAAGGATGAAGATTGAGGTAGACACTCAGGCAATGCAAAACGCCATAAACAAAGTACAAAAGGGAATAAGCTCTAAAACAACGCTACCAATCTTAGAGGGAATATATATAAAAGCAGAAGACAATATGGTAACGCTGATAGGAACTGACATGGATTTAACAATAATGACGCAAATTGAAGCAAACGTCATAGATGAAGGAGAAACCGTGGTCAACTCAAGAATATTTAGCGATATTGTAAGAACAATGCCAAGAGAAACAATAAGTATGGATGTGGAAAACAACGTTGTTACTTTAAAGAGCGGCAGTAGCTTATTTAATATTTCATGCTATGATTCAGAGGAATACCCTGCAATCCCAACAATTGAGCTGGACTATGGCGTCGTTATGGACCAGGAAATCTTAAATGATATGATAAAAGGTACAATCTTTTCTGTGTCTACAGATATGACGCACCCTATACTTAATGGGTCATTGTTAAAAATTAGCAATGATGAGGCAATCATGGTGGCATTGGACGGTTACAGGATGTCTATAAAAAGAAAGAAAATTCAGAATAATTCTGACCTGAACATTGTCATCCCGTATAAGGCGTTAAATGAACTGTCAAGGCTTCTAGAAGAAGGTAATTTAAATATATATGTAAATAGAAACCAGGCCGTATTTGATATGGACAACACAAGGGTATATACGAGACTTTTGGAAGGTGAGTTTATAGATTATGAAAACATTATTCCCAATGAAAAAAGTTTGGTATGTGAGGTAAAGAGAGAGGATATCGTTGATACCTTGGAGAGGGCAAGCCTAATATCCAAGGATAGAAGGACACTGGTAAAACTGACGATTGATGGGGATTATATGAAGGTTGAGGGCAGGGATGAGAGGGGATACTTCAACGATGTTATTAATATAAAGATTGATGGGCCAGGCCTTACTATAGCATTTAACTCCTTGTATCTCTTAGAGGCTCTTAGGGCAATAGAGGACAGTTATGTGAAACTTGAGTTTTTGAGCAATGTGTCCCCATGTATAATAAAACCGGTTAATGGTGATGATTACCTATACCTTGTATTACCGGTAAAAATGAAAGATGATAGCGATGCGTGAAGTTAAAATTGATAAGGACTATATAACATTGGGTGCATTCTTGAAATGGCAGAATATAGTAAGTACAGGTGGAGAGGCTAAAATATTAATACAGTTGGGAAAGGTAAGAGTAAATAATGAGGTCTGTACAATGAGGGGCAAAAAATTACGGCCCGGCGACACTGTGGAGGTTAAAGGCCAGGCCTACAGGCTCATATAGGGGTGCTTGTGTTGTATATTAGAGAGGTAGATTTAAAAAACTTCAGGAATTTTACCGATTATACCATCTATTTGGACAAGGGTACAAATATCATATTAGGTAAAAATGCTGTAGGAAAGACCAATATACTGGAATCTATTTATCTATTGAGCCGTGGTAGGTCATTTAAAACATCCAGGTTGAGTGAAATAATAAAATATGATGAGGACAATTTTTTTATCGGTATAAAGGCAGTTAGAAGCTCTGGAGAGTTTACTGCACAGTTTGGCTATGCACAGGACAATAAAAAGCAGATCAAGATTAACGGGATAGAGATTAATAAACAGTCTGAGCTTTTGGGTAACATCTACACCATACTTTTTTTACCTGAAGACCTGTATATAGTTAAGGGAAACCCACAGATAAGAAGGAATTTTATAGACGAGGCGCTTTTACAGATAAGGCCCAATTATACCTATGATTTAATGAGATACTACAAAGTTTTAAAGCAGAGGAATAATCTGCTTAAGAATATTGCAAAAAAACCTTCCTTGAGATATACTTTAGATTCATGGGATGAGCAGATTGCAGCATATGGAATAAAGGTAGCTACAATAAGGGCAAGGTTTGTAGAAACGTTGTCAAGAGCAGTTGCTGATATTCACAAGAACCTGAGTGGTGGAGAAGAACTTGAAATCAAATATTTGGTCAATTTTGGTAATAATATTGATATGTATAGAGAACTTTTGAAATCCTCTGTGGAAAAGGATATAACCTATGGCCAGACTACCATAGGTCCACATAGGGATGACATAAAAATACTATTGGATGGAAAGGCAGCAAGGACCTTTGCATCGCAGGGTCAGCAGAGGACAATAGCATTAAGTCTGAAACTGGCTGAGATAAAAATTATCAGGGATAATATTGGAGAGTCGCCTGTATTCCTTTTAGACGATGTATTTTCTGAACTTGATGATGATAGAAAAATGTGTGTAATGAAAAATATCAAGGACATTCAGTCAGTGATTACCGCAAATGATATCCACATGGATGGAAGCTGGAATGTAATAAGATTAGGGGTGATATGATGTTTCTCCATATAGGCAGCAACATAATAATACCACTTAAAAACTTAATTGGAATAATTGATTATCCTTCCTCATTGTCCTCAGAAATTAACCAGGAATTTATCAACATTTGTCGTGAAGAGGGTTTTTTAAAAAATCAATTAAATGAGGATGTAAAATCCCTTGTGCTGGTGGAGGAGGACAATAAATGTTTTGTATACTGTTCTCCCATATCCTCAGTCACGTTGTATAAAAGGGCGAATAATCCATTTGAGACAATAGAGTAGGAGGTGATGGGATGGATGAAGTAAGATATGACGCAAGTAAGATACAGGTATTGGAGGGACTTGAGGCTGTAAGAAAGCGGCCTGGCATGTATATAGGTTCGACAGGCACAAGGGGGCTTCATCATCTTGTATACGAGGTTGTGGATAATAGCGTTGACGAGGCTATGGCCGGTTACTGCAAGGAAATATATATTTCCATCAATAAGGATGGGTCGTGTACGGTAAAAGACGATGGGAGGGGTATTCCGGCAGATATACATCCTCAGGTGAAAAAGCCGGCAATAGAGGTTGCTCTTACAATGCTCCATGCCGGCGGCAAATTTGGCAGCGGTGGATATAAGGTGTCAGGCGGGCTTCACGGTGTTGGTGTTTCTGTGGTAAACGCCTTATCCGAATGGCTGGAGGTAAAGGTAGACTGGGAAGGTAACTCATACAAACAGAGATACGAAAGAGGAAAGCCAGTGACCCAGCTTATCACTCTTGGTCAAACTGACAATCATGGCACAGAAATTACATTCAAGCCTGATAAAGAGATTTTTGAGGATATTGAGTTTGACTTTAATATACTTTCCACAAGAATGAAGGAAATGGCTTTTTTAAACAAGGGACTTAAAATAGTCCTTGAAGACAAGAGAAGTGATGTTAAGGAAATTTACCACTATGAGGGAGGCATAGTCTCTTTTGTAAAATATTTAAACAAATCCAAAGAAGTGCTGCATGATGAACCTATATTTATATCTGCAACTAAAGATGATGCAGAGCTTGAGGTTGCCTTGCAGTATAATGACACCTACAATGAGACTATTTTCAGTTTTGCCAACAATATAGATACTCATGAGGGAGGGACACACCTAACAGGTTTTAAGAATGCTATTACCAGAGTTCTAAATGACTATGCCAGAAAACATGGTATTTTAAAAGAAAATGATAGGAACCTGCAGGGTGAAGATGTGAGAGAGGGCTTGACTGCAGTAATAAGTGTAAGATTGACTGAGCCTCAGTTTGAAGGCCAGACAAAGACAAAACTAGGAAATACAGAGATACGCAGCTTTGTAGAAAATGCTGTATATGAAAAGTTAGAGACGTTTCTGGAGGAAAACCCATCTACAGCGAAGGTGATTCTTGACAAGGCTATGACTGCATCCAGGGCGAGAGAGGCTGCCAGAAAGGCCAGAGAGCTCACAAGGCGTAAAGGAGCACTGGATTCAATGCAGCTGCCTGGAAAACTTGCCGACTGCACAGAAAAAGACCCGGCACTGTGCGAATTATACCTTGTAGAGGGCGACTCTGCAGGAGGTTCAGCAAAACAAGGGCGGGACAGAAGATTTCAGGCAATACTGCCACTCAGGGGTAAAATTCTTAATGTTGAAAAATCAAGGCTCGATAAGATATTGAACAGCGATGAGATAAAGGCTATGATAACTGCCATTGGGGCTGGTATAGGTGATGATTTTGATATAAAGAAGGTAAGGTATCACAAGATTGTATGTATGACCGATGCTGATGTGGATGGCAGCCACATAAGGACGTTGCTTTTAACCTTCTTTTATAGATATATGCCTGAGCTTATAGACAATGGATATGTGTATATTGCTCAGCCACCACTGTACAGGGTGGAAAAAGGTAAATTTATCAAATATGTCTATTCAGACCGCGAACTGGAGAAGGTATTGAACGAGATAGGCCATGAGGCTGATATACAAAGGTATAAGGGCCTTGGAGAAATGGATCCGGAACAGCTATGGGAGACGACTTTAAACCCGGAGACGAGGACCATGCTCAGGGTTAGTCTTGAGGATGCCCTGGTAGCAGATGAAATATTTGCCATTTTGATGGGACAGGATGTAGAGGCCAGGCGCGAGTTCATACAAAAGAATGCTCATTTGGTTAAAAATCTGGACATATGAGAAGGTGATTAAATGCCAGAAGAAAATATAATACCCGTGGGTATAGAAGATGAGATGCAAAGGTCATATATAGACTATGCAATGAGTGTCATCGTTGGGAGAGCACTCCCAGACGTGAGAGATGGGTTAAAACCTGTACACAGGCGTATCCTGTATGCAATGAATGAACTTGGACTTACACCTGATAAGCCATACAGAAAGTCAGCCCGTATTGTCGGTGATGTTCTTGGTAAGTATCACCCCCATGGTGATGCTGCTGTATATGATGCTATGGTCAGGATGTCACAGGACTTCTCAATAAGGTATCCCTTAGTGGATGGCCATGGTAATATGGGCAGTATAGATGGAGATCCACCTGCAGCCATGAGATATACGGAGGCAAGGCTTTCCAGAATCTCATTGGAAATGCTTGCTGGCATTAACGAAGAGACGGTAGATTTCATGCCAAATTTTGATGATACCCTAAAGGAGCCAACAGTTTTACCAAGTCGATTTCCAAATCTCCTTGTAAATGGCTCTCAAGGAATAGCTGTAGGGATGGCTACAAATATTCCATCTCATAATCTTAACGAGATAGTAGATGGTATAATTGCGCTTATAGATGATCCAGATATTGATATAGATGGGCTGATGAAGTTTGTTAAGGGGCCTGATTTTCCTACTGGTGCAAGTATAATGGGAACAAAGGGTATAAAAGATGCCTATTATACAGGCAGGGGCAAGATAATTTTGAGGTCTAAGGTAGAGATAGAAGAGGCAAAAGGCAGGTCGCGAATACTTATAAAGGAAATACCTTATATGGTTAATAAAGCTAAGCTGGTGGAGAATATAGCCAATCTGATAAAGGATAAAAAGATTGACGGTATAGCAGACCTGAGGGATGAGTCCGATCGCACTGGAATGAGAGTGGTTTTAGAACTCAAAAGGGATGCAAATCCCAACGTAATATTAAATACATTATATGCTCATACTCAGCTTCAGGATACCTTCGGGGTAATTATGTTGGCCCTTGTAAGAGGTGTCCCTAAGGTCCTGAATCTCAAAGACATGATGGTAGAATACCTTAATTTTCAGAAAGAGGTTGTAACCAGAAAGACCAGGTATGAGCTTAACAAGGCACAGGAGAGGGCTCATATACTGGAAGGACTTAGGATAGCACTGGACCATATTGATGAGGTTATAAACCTTATAAGGTCATCGGCCACAACACAGGAGGCAAAGAGTGGGCTCATTGACAGGTTTGGCCTTTCTGAAAAACAAGCACAGGCTATACTGGACATGAGGCTTCAGAGGCTTACGGGCCTTGAAAGAAAGAAGATAGATGAAGAATATGAGGGACTTCTAAAGAACATTGCAGAGTATAATGAGATTTTAAGCAGCGAATCAAGGTTATTGAATGTAATAAAGGATGACCTTATCAGGATTAAGGAAAAGTATGGTGATAAGAGAAGGACTGAAATTATACCAGAATTTACCGAAATTGACATGGAAGACCTTATCAAGGAAGAGGACGTGGTTGTAACCATCACGCACTTTGGATATATAAAGAGGATACCATTAAGTAACTACCGAAGTCAGAGAAGGGGTGGCAAGGGTCTTATTGGCATTACAACAAGGGAAGAGGATTTTGTGGAGGATATATTTATTACATCTACCCATGACAACCTCCTCTTCTTTACAAACCAGGGCAATGTTTACAGGCTGAGGTCATTTGATATACCTGAAGAGAGCAGGCAGGCAAAGGGAACAGCCTTAGTTAACCTTATACAATTAAGGCCGGGCGAAAAGGTGAATGCTGTATTGCCTGTCAGAAGTTTTGATGAGAGCTCTGCCATTTTGATGGTGACGAGGACTGGTCTTATTAAGAAGACCGATTTAAATGAGTATGGAAATGTGAGAAAGACTGGGATAAAAGCACTCTCTTTAGAAGAAAACGATGAGTTGATTTCTGTTCGATTAGCGGAAAGTGGCCAGGAAATAATAATAGGTACGAAGAATGGGATGTGTATAAGGTTTTCTGAAAAGGATGTAAGGACATCTGGAAGGACGTCAAAAGGGGTTACCGCTATTGAACTGGACAAGGATGATGAGATAATAGGGATGGACCTTATTGATGGCGGCGGATATGTCCTCACGGTAACAGAAAATGGTTTTGGAAAGAGAACACCCACCTCAGAATATAGATTGCAGGCCAGGAGGGGAAAGGGTATAAAGGCATACAACAGGTCTGATAAAAATGGCTATGCCATTACCATCCGTGTCGTCCAGCAGGAGGATGACCTTATGATAACAACACTCAATGGAAATATTATAAGGCTTAAAGTTAGTGATATACCTGAACTTCACCGCAATAGCCAAGGTGTTAGACTGATTAGATTAGATGATGGAGATAAGGTGGTATCTATAGCCAGGGTAAGGGAATAGAATTAAAAACAAGGGCCGTAAATAAGGCAAACGTGTGGTCGGCGAGTTCACTGAGCAAAATTAAGCCCGATACTAACAGAGGCCCATGCAATAAATGCGGCAGGTGGATAGGATGAAAGCTGCTGTTATTACCAAAGTTAAAGGGAAGAAGCCGTAACTTCTGCGGATATATTGGTGACTGCAACACATATGTCTGATATCTCATACTTGATCATCTGGATAAATATGTAATGAATAAATCTTAATGATAAAATTCATAAATTTAATAATAAATAACATAGCAAACAAGAGCTATAGTTATCATTAATTGAGCCATCTGCCAACAATGTATAAAATAAGCGAAAAGAGCGTTTTTAGCAGCTTAAATGGGAATTGAATATAAAAATATAAGAGATATAATGATGTGAGATGCGGGGTGATAAAATGGATTTTGGTCCTAAGATACTTTTTGTAATACCTCTATTAGGAGGTATACCTGTAACTGATTCAGTAGTTGTAAGCTGGTTTATAGTAGCATTTCTGGGTATAATATTCTACATGGGAGGTAGACATCTTAAGAATATACCTGAGGGTATGCAGAATGTGCTGGAGATCATCCTTGACTTTATAAGTTCTTTTGTTACTGATGTTACAGGACCAAAAGGAGAGGTTATTATTCCGTATATCGGGACAGTAGCCCTCTATCTTATTATTGCTAATGTAATTGGTGCTTTTGGTATAAGTCCACCTACAAGGGATATAAATATTGCAGCCAGCCTTGCTGTGTTGACCATTATCTATGTGATCTACTCCAGCATCAAGGCAAGAGGATTTAAGGGATGGCTTAAGAGTTTTACCGAGCCACTCGGCATAATTTTGCCATTTAAAATATTGGACATCTTCACAAGGCCTCTATCCCTTGCAGTCCGACTTTTTGGAAATATCATGGCAGGTTTTATTATAATGGAATTGGTAAAGGATTTCGTTCCTGTCCTTGTTCCGTCATTCCTGAGCCTGTATTTTGACTTTTTTGATGGCCTCATACAGGCGGTAGTATTTTCGCTTCTAACAGTTATGTATGTGCATGAAGGAATGGAAAAGATGGAAGATTAATAAAGGAGTGATATTATGTCTGTAGCAATGGCAGCTGGAATAGCAGCTTTATCAGTAATTGGAGCCGGTCTTGGAATAGGTGTAGCCACATCAAAGGCAGTAGAGGCAGTGGCAAGACAGCCAGAGGCCTCCAACAAGATTACTACTATCTTTTTGCTTGGTGCGGCCCTCGCAGAGGCGACAGCTATTTATGGCCTATTGATCGCCATCCTGATAATTTTCTTCTTGAAATAGAGGTGGCTTGCAATGCTAAGTATAAATCTCTGGACATGGGTATGGAACATAATAAACATCATAATACTATACATGCTCTTTAAGTATTTTCTGTATAAACCCATGACAAAGTTTTTGAAGGACAGAAGCGAAAAGATAAAAAAGATGCAAGAAGATGCAAGATTAGATAGGGAAGAGGCAGAGAGGATAAAAAAAGAGCTGGAAAGCTCACTTAAGGAAACGAAGGAGAAGACCCAACAGCTCATTAAAGAGGCCCAGGATAGAGCAAACGGTGTCTATGATGAGATAGTGGCAAGGGCCAGGGAAGAGGCTTCCAACATAATAGAGGAAGGCCACAAGGAAGCGTTGGCAGATAGAGAGAGGATGATAAAAGAACTTAAGGCAGATATTATGGATATGGTGATAGATACAACATATAAGGTTATGGCGGTGAAGCTTAACGAGGAAGAGGATAAGAGACTTATTAGCAGTATGTTAGAAGAGGTTATGTCTAATGGTGGTAAATGAGTGGGCTAATGGATTTTTGTACCATATAAATGATATGGATGATAAGGAAAACATAATCGATGAGGTAAGGTCCTTCACTGAGGTTTTGAAAAAAAGTGAAGGTTTTGTGTTTTTAAAGGATTTATCCGTACATTTTAATAATAAGATGAATATGTTAATGGGATTAAGAGACGATGTAGACTTCAGGGTATTAGCGTTAATAGCTGCGCTTACAAAAGAAGGGGTTATAGCAGATATAGATGACATCATTTTTGAAATTCAGCGGGGCATATTAAGAGAAAAGGGCTATACGATAGTGGATATAACTACTTCAACTCATGTAGATGATGAGATGGAAAAAAAAATAATTGATTTCCTCCATAGTATGATAGGTTTAAATATAAAGACTTACTATCATGTTGATAGGTCAATAGTTGGAGGTTTCATTATTGAATTTGATGGAAAAATGATAGACATAAGTACACGGACAAGATTATCAAGGTTAAAACAAGACGTTGTAGGCAGCGTGGTTAAGGGTGCTGTTAGAGATGATGGTGGTGATCGCCATACGCTCCGTGTGTATAAATCTATTGATAATAGGTTGACTTCATTTGAGGACAGGATAATAGAGAAAAAAGGGAAAAAAGTGGTAAGGGTTATTTCGGCCAGGCCACTGGATATGAATACAAAGAGTTTTTTAAAACATCGTCTTGAAGGGTTTTATAACAATGAGGTTTTTATCAGATATGCTATTGACCCGTCTATCTTAGGAGGAATAATTTTACAGCAAGACAGGGATAAGATGTTGGATTTAAGCATGCGAGGGAAGCTTGACTGGTTTAGGAATCATATACAAGAGGAAGTGATAACCCTTGATTGATGCTGAAAAGATCAAGCAGATTTTAAAAGAAGAGATAACAAATTTTGAATACAAACCCGAACTTGAAGAGATTGGCAGAGTTATAAGCTATACCGACGGGGTAGCCCAGATATACGGTCTTGATAACTGTATGAATGGGGAACTCCTAAATTTCGGAAATGGAATATACGGTATGGCCATGGATCTAAACGTTGACAGTGTAGGTGCCGTGCTACTTAGTAATACACCTGTCTCAGAAGGGACAATAGTAAGAAAGACAGGTAGAGTGGTAAGTGTACCAGTAGGGGATTGTCTCTTAGGTAGGGTTATAAATCCATTAGGAGAAGCGTTAGATGGGAGAGGAGAAATTGTCTCTGATAGGTTTAGACCAATTGAAAGCCCTGCCCCTGATATAATGGATAGACAACCGGTTAACACTCCATTGGAAACTGGAATACTTACCATTGATTCTTTGATACCTATAGGGCGAGGACAACGTGAGCTTATTATTGGAGACAGGCAGACAGGTAAGACTGCCATAGCAGTAGACACTATACTAAATCAAAAGGACAAGGGCGTCTACTGTGTATATGTTTCCATTGGTCAAAAAGCCTCCTCTGTCGCTTCAATTGTCAATACATTTAGGGAGTTTGGCGCTATGGATTATACAGTAGTTGTATCTGCATCAGCGTCAGATTCTGCAGCTATGCAGTATATTGCTCCATATGCAGGGTGTGCCATTGCTGAGGAGTGGATGTATAATGGCAAGGATGTACTTATTGTCTATGATGATCTTTCTAAACACGCAGTAGCATACAGGGCTATTTCACTGCTTTTAAGGAGACCGCCTGGAAGAGAGGCATATCCAGGTGATGTGTTTTACCTGCACTCCAGACTTTTGGAAAGAGCGGCCAAGCTTTCTGACAAGTTGGGTGGAGGTTCCATGACAGCATTACCAATAGTAGAAACTTTAGAAGGTGACGTTGCAGCTTATATACCTACCAATGTGATATCCATAACTGATGGACAGATATACCTGATTACAGATTTATTCTTCAAGGGAATACGTCCTGCCGTGGATGTGGGACTTTCTGTATCCAGGGTTGGCGGCGCTGCACAAACAAAGGTAATGAAAAAAGTTGTAGGAAGCTTGAGATTAAGCCTTGCTCAGTACAATGAGATGCAGGTATTTGCACAGTTTGGATCAGAATTGGATAAGTCTACCCGCGAACTATTGGACCTTGGTGACAGGATCATGGAGGTATTAAAGCAAGATCAGTATAAACCTCAGAGTATGTTTGATGAGGTTGTATCCATATATGCAGTTACAAATGGATATTTCAAAAATGTAGATGTTGAAAAGGTCAGGAATGTTAAAGACGGTCTTTTGAATCATCTACATGTAAATCATAAGGAAATAGTAGACAGTATTATGGATGTAAAGGACCTCACCGATGAAATAAAGGCTAAACTTGACAATGCAATAAAAGAGTATATTAATGAGGAGTAAATAACAATGTCGGAGCGGGATATAAAAAGGCGTATTAAAAGTGTCAGTGAGGTCCAGAAAATAACAAGGGCAATGTATCTTATAGCCAGTGCTAATACCAAGAAGGCTAAAGAAAAATTAAATATTGCCGAACCTTATTTTAAAAGTATTCAGGACACAATGAAAGAGCTTTTAGAGCACACTGACCCAGAGGATATATCTCTTGTTTTGGGGAATGAGCCAAAAAGGAGAGCAGGTATTGTAGTCATTACAGGGGATAAGGGTCTGTGCGGTGACTATAACCACAATGTGATAAAGCTTGCTGAGAAGACTATGGATGAACTGAGACATTCTTATCTTCTTGTGGTTGGAGCTATGGGCAGAGAATACTTTAAAAAGAGAGGTTACGCAATTGATACCTCACTGCTGTATACAGCACAGGACCCAACATATGACAGCGCAGTTGATATAGCAAATATAGTATTAAAGTTTTACAGTCAAGGCCTCTTAGATGAGGTTTTTATTGTGTACACAAGATATATTTCATCATTCAAGCATGAACCGACTGTCTTAAGAGTTCTTCCACTAGATCCTGAATCTTTTGGAGTGAAGGAGAGGAAGCGGTCTCATATTATATTGAAATATGAACCTTCTCCTCAAGTAATATTCCATATACTTGCTGAATCATATGTTAAGGGTGTGATTTATGGGGCTCTTGTTGAATCCTTTGCTTCCGAACAAACAGCGAGAATGACGGCTATGGATAGTGCTACAAAAAATGCAGAGGAGTTGATTGATCGTTTTAATCGTCTCTATAATAAGGAGAGACAGGGGAAAATTACAAGAGAGATATCAGAGATTATATCTTCAAGTGAGGTTTTAAGATAAAGGAGAATGGTTATGGCAAATACAGGTTATATAATTGCAGTGAGAGGACCGGTTGTAGATGTGGCGTTTGAAGGAGAGCTTCCACCAGTGAATAATGCAATGAAAGTAAAGGACACAGAGAAACATATGGTCCTGGAGGTCATGAACCATATAGGAGACAATGCAGTAAGATGTATTGCTCTTTCCCCTACGGAAGGACTAAAGAGGGGGATGGAGGTTGAGGACACAGGTGGGCCAATAAAAGTACCAGTTGGCAAGGGTGTTCTTGGCAGAATGTTTAACGTCTTTGGTGAACCTATTGATGGCAAGGGCCCGGTAGAAAATCCTAAATATTATTCAATACACAGGGACTCCCCTACATTTCAGGACCAGTCGCCATCGCAAGAGGTTTTTGAGACAGGTATAAAGGTAATAGATCTTTTGGCCCCTTATATTAAAGGTGGTAAGATTGGGCTTTTCGGAGGTGCAGGTGTTGGAAAGACTGTACTAATAATGGAGCTTATTCACAATATCGCTGTACAGCATGGTGGCTATTCTGTTTTTACAGGTGTTGGTGAAAGGTCCAGAGAAGGAAACGAACTGTGGAATGAAATGAATGAGTCTGGAGTAATCAGTAAAACTGCACTGGTATTTGGTCAGATGAATGAGCCGCCAGGAGCAAGGATGAGGGTTGCACTTACTGGCCTTACCATGGCTGAATATTTCAGGGATGAGGAGCATCAGGATATACTCCTCTTTATAGACAATATATTCAGGTTTATTCAGGCGGGTTCTGAGGTATCAACCCTTTTGGGGAGAATACCATCAGCAGTTGGTTATCAGCCAACCCTGGCCAATGAGTTAGGAGCACTACAGGAAAGGATTACATCGACAAAGAATGGATCTATCACCTCAGTACAGGCGGTCTATGTGCCTGCTGATGATATTACAGATCCTGCTCCTGCTACTACATTTGCGCATCTGGATGCTACAACAGTTCTCTCAAGAAGCATTGCAGAAATGGGAATTTATCCTGCAGTGGATCCATTAGCCTCAACCTCAAAGATACTGGATCCGAGAATTGTTGGAGAGGATCACTATAGGGTGGCTAGAAAGGTCCAAGAGATGCTGGAAAGATATAAAGAGCTGCAGGACATCATAGCAATTCTGGGTATGGAAGAGCTTACAGAGGAAGATAGGCTAACAGTATACAGGGCGAGAAAGATACAGAGATTTTTATCTCAGCCATTTTTTGTGGCTGAGCAGTTTACAGGGATGCCAGGAAAGTATGTTCCTTTAAAGGAGACAATTGAGGGATTTAAAATGATCATAGAGGGCGGCTTAGATGATGTCCCTGAGGCTGCATTTTTTATGGTTGGCAATATAGGCGAAGTTATTGAAAAGGCTAAAAAAATGTAGCTTAATCGGAGGAATGAGCATGTCTAAATTTCATTTAACTATAAATACACCAACACGTAAATTTTTTGAGGATGATGTAGACTCTGTTGTTGTTAAAACTTATGATGGAGAAATTGGTATATTGAAAGGCCATGAGCCTATAGTAATACCGGTAGAGGTAGGCCCTATTACTATCAGGAATGATGATAATGTGAAAAGGGCATACATTGCTGGTGGTTTCATGAATGTTATGGGTGATATAGTAGAAATATTTTCTGACGATGCCCTTTGGCCGGAAGAGATTGACACAAGGAGAGCAGAAGAAGCTAAAATGAGGGCGGAGGAACGGATGAGGGCAAAAAAGAGTCAGGAGGAGTTCATAAGAGCGAGGGCCGCACTGGCCAGGGCAATGGCCAGGCTGGAGGTTGCGGAGAAGGGTCAGAAGGCTATGAGATGATTTTTTGGTATGACACATGAATTTCTGCTTTGATTGGCGTAAGAAAATTGTTTCCGGATTATAGTGGTATCTCTGCACCAGACCGTTCGTCTTGATACTCTTTTTTATGAGAGTGTTTGAGGGGTTTATCTTTTTCCCATCTCCGACCTCCGATAAGGACAGGTACAGGTCATTATTTGATCTGATGCCTGCCCTTTTTATTTTTTTGATGAAAGCGTTTTACAAATTTTTATCGATGCGCATATTATACGCATATGCTACCCAACGGGTGAGCTCAATATGTTATTTCAATAGCAACTAATGGATAATTATTGGCAAGCTTGTTAATGGAACATTATTGTTTAAACTGCCGCAATATAGCAATTACCAATTGCGCAATTGTAAAGTGGTATATCTTGCGGTAATTACTGGAATTAAATATAATATGTATAAAAAGGAGGAGAGAAATATGAACAAAGTTAATGGGAAAAATATGAATATTGCAGAAGAACTATTAAAAATAAGAAAAAATAATAATTTATCGCAAGATGAGTTCGCTGAAAAAATAGGGGTGTCAAGGCAGGCCGTATCACGGTGGGAAATGGGAATCTCTGCTCCCAGCATAGATACCCTAGTTAAAATAAGTGAAAGGTTTGGAGTTTCAATTGATTCGATGTTAAAAAGTAATGAACAGGCATATAATGAAAAAATAACTATTCAAGAACGGCCAAAGCTCAGTAGAAGGATTATAGGCATTGTGATAACGTTAATTGGCTTGATTGGGATTTCAACTTTACCACTTTTAGCAGATTATAAGAGAGATAGAGAAATGCAGTTGTTTAAATCTGCGTATGAAAATTCAGCACATTATCTTATTGAATATCCACTTTTTATTTTATTACTACTTTTTTCCCTGCTATTAGTTGCGGGTATTTACTTTATCATTAAAAACAGGAGGTAAAGAATATGAAAAAAAGAATTTTAGGTTTTGTGACAGCTGTTCTTCTATGCGTGTCTTTTTTAGGTTCTACTACGGTTTTTGCAGCAGATGATGTTGCACAACCTCATCCAGACAGTGAGGTGAGAAATATCAATCTAAATGCTGGTGGAGAAGAATATGGTATTGAACCGCAAACTGATGGTTATTACTATTGGGATGTAGAATCTACGACTAACCAGGGAACGACATATGGAAGTTGGAGGCTAGGTCCACAAGGGGATGGGCCAGGAACTATAGGTGTAAATAAAACCGATACAGTATCTAATACAATTAGTGGTAGTTATACGAGTGTCGGAGATATTTCCGCAGCATTAGGAGTTAGTATAGGTGTAAGCAAATCCTATTCTGTAAAATACAGTTTAGAAGTTCCATTAGGGAAAACGTATCAAATAATATATCGTCCACTATTTACGAAATATAAAGTTGTACAACGCCAGTATTATCGGATCGATGGATATTCTACTCCGACCAGTAATACAAAGACATGTTATGTGGAAGTATTCTATGATTGGGGATTTAGCTACATTGAGGTGTAAAGTATTCTGATTAAATTGCTGGGAAAAGATTGATATATGTGAAACTGATTGCCCAGGGATTAAAGTAGCATAAGTGGATAATTGTAATAAAAAAGAAAAATGGGTGACGCACCCATCTTTCTTTTTTATTACAATTAGTGGTGATTATATAAAAAATTTATTAATACATCATTAACCATAGATACCATAATGGCATTTATGTAAATTGCATAATAATAATTATTGGTGAAGTGGTTGAACAAGGGTATATCTGAATGTAAAGAATTTAATAAGCAGGTCTTGCCATGGTTGTCACTAAAGGTGCTGTATTTAATATAGCAATTAATGAAAGCGTTTTGTAATTACAAGTTTTAAAATTAAATATTGCAATTTATATAAAAAACAGTTATAATTATTGACTAATAAGAAGCATAAATATGTAATATATGAATCAATTAATTCATTTATTTATGTACATGAATAAATTGAATTACCAATGGAATACACACATAATGGAACAATTTCGGAATTTGTCTATGCATAACAAATAGTGTATAATTTATCAAAATCGAAAAACAGACTAAAATTTTTTTGCAATAAAATTTAATAATTTATTCATAAGGAGGTATAATGGTGTACCTTGATGATCGTTATGACAGGATCCCATCAGGCTGCAGTGTGTTTGGCGTAATAAATGTGAACAGGGTGAGGTTTGACTGGAGACCGGCAGTTACCGGGATAGCCTCAATGCATGAAAGGTCCAATGGTTTGGGTGGCGGTTTTGCGGTTTATGGTTTATATCCTGAGTACAAAGAAACAATGTGCCTGCACATCATGTACGACGATAAAGCCAGCAGAGAGGAAACAGAGGATTATTTAAGGGATATGTGCAGGATAATATATGAGGGAAAATTGCCTGTCAGGAGGACTGTATCTATATTCAACGGACCGGAGATAAAAAGGTATTTTGTAGAGCCGATTCATGATATACTTGTTAGTTCAGAGGAGGAATATTTTCGGTGTCTTACCATGGAGATAAACAGGTCTATCAATGGGGCATTTGTGCTATCCTGCGGAAAGGATATGGGTATTTTCAAGGGTGTTGGGTATCCTGAGGATATAGCAGAGTATTTTCGGCTTGATGAATATAAAGGTTATATATGGACTGCCCACGGCAGGTTTCCCACTAATACACCTGGGTGGTGGGGAGGTGCTCATCCCTTCGGAATACTGGATGTATCGGTTGTCCATAATGGAGAGCTCTCTTCCTATGGTGCAAACCGCAAATTCTTAAGGGGATATGGGTACAAATGTGTTTTACAGACAGATACCGAGGTTATCGCATACCTATATGACCTACTTGTTAAAAAGCACAGGCTTCCAGAGGAAATTGCAATGAAGGTCATGTCTCCGCCGTTATGGGATGAGATTGAAAGGATGGATGAGCAGGAGAGGGTACTGTATACCAGTCTGCGGGTGATATATGCAAGAGCAGCGTTAAATGGGCCATTTTCAGTGATAATTGCAACAACCAAAGGTATGGCAGTATTGTGTGATAGGTTAAAGCTGAGGCCGATGGTGACTGCAAAAGATGGCGAGTATTTCATTGCTTCCAGTGAGGAATCTGCAATAGCAGCCTCGGGTTTCTCTACAGCAAATTGTTATATGCCGCGCGGTGGAGAACCGGTCTTTGTACCACTTAATGAAGAGTATGTGGAAGAGAGTGTAGCAGTATGAAAAAGTTTGTTATGCCGGAATTCATGGTGGATATTGATTATACAAGGTGCAATGGATGCGGTGCCTGTGTTAAGGAATGTTCCTTTGGCGGCCTGGCCATGAGCGGCGATACAGTTATTGGTATAGATGAAAACTGCGTAAACTGCCTGAGGTGCATGTATATCTGTGCAAAAGATGCAATAAAAACCATACCATACCCATCATCCTTTAAATCCAACTACTACTGGAGAAAGGAGGATATATCAGACATAGAAAAACAGGCATCCACAGGGAGCGCCCTTCTCACTGGGATGGGAAACCCAAAAGACTATGAGATATTTTGGGATAAAATCTTAATCAACGCCAGCCAGGTTACCAATCCACCTATCGATCCCTTAAGGGAGCCCATGGAGCTTACCACCTATCTTGGCAGTAAACCTGATAGGATTGAATTTGATGAAAAAAGACAGCTTTTAACAAGGCTTCCACCACAACTTAAATTAAAACTGCCCATCATGTTTGCCGCTATGTCCTTCGGTGCCATAAGCTATAATGCATTTAAATCCTTGGCTATAGCTTCAGAAGAACTGGGCATATACTTCAATACAGGTGAAGGTGGTATGCCGCCGGACCTGTATGATTATGGCAAGAACGCTATAGTGCAGGTCGCCTCTGGGAGGTTTGGTGTAAACCCGGATTATCTCAATGCAGGGGCAGCAGTAGAAATAAAGATAGGCCAGGGGGCAAAGCCTGGTATAGGCGGACACCTTCCTGGTACAAAGGTTGGTAAGAAGGTCTCAGAAACCAGGATGATACCGGAAGGAACAGATGCCATATCACCGGCACCACATCACGACATCTATTCCATAGAGGACTTAAAGCAACTCATATACCTTGTCAAAGAGGTAACAGGTTATACAAAACCCATCATAGTAAAAATAGCTGCTGTCAATAATTCCGCAGCCATTGCTTCAGGTATAGTAAGGGCCGGAGCGGATATAATAGCGGTGGATGGCTTTAGAGGAGGTACCGGTGCAGCACCGAAGAGAATAAGAGATAATGTTGATATACCTATAGAGTTTGCCATTTCGGCTGTAGACCAGAGGTTAAAAGAGGAAGGCCTAAGGGACAGGGTCTCCATTGTAGCATCTGGAGGTATAAGAAATGCAGGAGATGTAATAAAAGCACTGGCTTTAGGTGCCGATGCTGTGTATATAGGCACAGCGGCATTGATAGCCATGGGGTGCAAGATGTGTATGATGTGCACGACAGGAAAGTGTGCATGGGGAATAGCTACACAAAAAGATGAATTGGCAAAGAGACTGAATCCTGAAAAAGCTGCAGAACGGTTGATTAACATGATAAACGGCTGGGAAATAGAGATAAAAGATATCCTTGGGGGAATGGGGATGAATATGATAGAGGCCCTCAGGGGCAACAGACATACATTAAGAGGACTGGGCTTCAATATGAGAGAACTTAAGGTGCTGGGGATAAAAGCAGCAGGGGAATGATAGTTTTTGGGGGAAAGTTTATGGAGAATAGAGCGGATAACTATAATAATATAAAAAAGGTTAATGGAGAAAGATATATAGCCTGTGGCTTAAAAACAGGCAGAATAACAGTTGAAGGAATAGTTGGGAATGACTGTGCAGCATTTATGGATGGAGCTGTAATGGAGATATACGGCAATGCGCAGGATGGATTGGGTAACACCATGAATAACGGATATGTGATTGTTCATGGACATGCGGGAGATATTGTTGGCTATTCAATGAGGGGCGGCAATATATTTATCAGAGACTATGCAGGCTACAGGATTGGTATACACATGAAGGAATACAAAGACAGGATACCATGTATAGTCATAGGGGAAACAGTGGGAGAATTTCTGGGAGAATATATGGCAGGTGGTGTTATAGCTGTCTTAAATAAAAATAGCAAAGAAGACCCTGCAGGTGACCATATAGCGCCAGGAATGCATGGGGGTGTCATTTATATAAAAGGGAAAGTGGCTGAGTATAAGCTGTCTCCGCAGATAAAGACAGAAGTCCTTAATGATTATGACATATCAATTTTAAACAACCTGATATATAAATATGAAGAACAATTTCACCTTAGCCTATCGAGAAACTATAATGAGTACATAAAGATTGTGCCTAAGAACAGCAGGCCATACGGGAAATTCTTTATTTAGAAACTTGAAAGTATACGTATACTGGAGTATTATTGAGCATACAATATGTAATTGAGGATAATCTAATATAGCAGTAATTATATCTGTCCAATTGACCTTTACACCCACCCACAAACATGATAATATAAAATACGCCTCAAGGGGCGAGAAAGGGAAAAAGGGGCTTGACATGAGGCATAAGACGTGCTAATATATAAAAGTCGCACGATGGCAAATAAATAGAGCGGAACGCCAAGATAGAAGTAAGGAGC
>NZ_VTPS01000025.1 GCF_008274215.1 Calorimonas adulescens
GAGTAAAGTTTTTATGTGCTGCCATTGATTTTGACCTCCCTTAAGAGAAATTTTATCATTTTGTGTGTTTTAGTCCAATTCTCTTAAGGGGCCAATATGCAAAGAATCCATAGATGGTTGGCTTGCCAAGAATGTTGCTGTTTAGTTCTCTATCTTCAACTATTACTACCCTGTCTATCCTAAATCTTCTTTTTATGTTATTTAGCACATCTGTCATTGTCTTGCCATCAGACCATTTGGTGACCATTGGGGGGCGGTGATTAATTCAAGAAACGATATAAGCCACATCAGGTCATTTGGTTAGGATAAATAAAACAAATAAGTAGCAAATAGACAGGCCTTTTGTCTGCCTATAATTTTATCTCACCATTTTTATTATGGCCTGGCCACTACAAGTATCGCTATAATAGCTGCAGAATCCCTGGGGATTTCTAAAATTGTATCGCTGTTTACACTGTGCTATAACTGTATATAGAAAATATGATAAGTGGAGAATATTATGACTAAAGATAAAAACCACAGAAAAATTAAAGCTGGACCAGATAATGAAGGTACTCTTCAGGCTATCTAAGAGGATAACCATAAATCTGCTCAACGCTCTTTTTGATGAAAATTTTATTGTCAATGAGGTTGCTATAGAATACAGCAACAGTGAATTTACTGGCGATGACTATGAACGCATCATAGGTGATATATTTGTAGATGTGCGTACTAAAGAACATGTGTAAAAGTATCATATAGAATTCCAAACCTTAAATGACACGGACATAGCAATAAGGATGTTTAGATATGGGTTTGAGAAGGCCATAGAGCCATCCGGTATTTCTGGCAAAGGAGAGATAAGACTGGGGTTTCCAAAACAACTGGTTATATTCTTAGAAGAAAATGAAGGATAGCCAATCATTTATCCTTTGTACTTATTCTATCAGATGGCCAAGAATTAAGATATACTGTGCCTGTAATACAATACTGGAGATACACCACAATAGAACTAAGAGATAAGAAGATGTATGCTCTGCTTCATTTGCAGGTATTTAAATCGAGGAAAAAGATAAGATCTATATATGAGAGCAACAAACCTGATAAAGAGAAGGCCCAGCTTATATAATGAAGAGTTTGAAAAACTGATAGATACTGTAAGGGAAGTCCTCAACATATTAAGCGAACTACATGATAAAAAAGAGATTTTTACTGGTGATTTAGAAAGAATACTTCGTGTTATGACAAATATAACAGGCTATCTTTATGATAAATATGGTAAATACCGTAAGGCTGATGAGGAGGTGAAAACAATGGTTACAAATTTGTATAACCCTGTTGTTAGAGAAGAAGGGATAAAAGAAGGAATAAGAAAAGGTAAGATTAGCGATATCGAGAATGCTATAAGGGTCAAATTTGATAGACTTCCTGAGGATTTAAAAGAGAAGATAGAAAATATAAAAAATGAGGAAAAACTGAATGAACTGCTCATTACAGTGATAAAATCAGACTCTATAGATGAGGTATATAAAAAGATTTAGGCGTGTAAAAAATGAGATATGGATATACCTAAAGGACAGCATATAGGGCTGTCCTTAGATTATACATATAATTACAGTCAAATCATACATACTTGAGTATTTCATCCGGCTTGCTGCATATTATCATATCATCCGCAGAGATATCCTTAGACCTGTCGTACTCACCCCAATTGGCCAGTATAAAGGTTACATTGCAATTTCTGGCACACTGGTAGTCAAAGAGGCTGTCTCCTACATAGAACGCTTCTTCCGAAGCCACACCCAGTTCTTTCATAGCCAGCACCAGCTGATCCGGATGTGGCTTTGGCCTCAAGCCGTCTCGATTTGGCACCACCACATCAAAATAATGGAGAATGGCTTTCAGGACATTATCTATCTTTACCTCAAACTCATACCTCGAGGTCACTATTCCCAGCTTTTTATCTCTATCTTTTAGTTCTTTTAAAACCTCTTTTATCCCGGGATACAGGCTTACATTATGATAAAGACTTATTATATTTTTACTCCACACCTCAAAGGTACCATCCACATCTTCAACACCTAAATGCCTTAAAGCATCCTTTCCTGTGTGGGAAAAGGCAAACCTCAACTCATCGTAGCTGTATTCCTTATTATAAAGGTCCTTCATGGTCATTTTCAGGGCATCTATAGTTACCTTTTCTGTGTCTGTTAAAGTACCATCTACATCAAATATTACAGCTTTTATTGTCATTCGTATCCCCCTCTTAGCAGTGAACCCTCTCCCTCCTAAAGAGGTGGGAGCTTCCTACTTCATTGACCACTGCCTGTTGTTATTTTAAGCAGGTCTTACATAATCTCCATGGGCGTAACTTCGGGAGGAACCTTCCCTACGAATAAGCAAATATCTTTATGCTGCTATTCCTAGTTGTCTTAATCCTTCATGCAGTATATTTATTGCTGCATTTATGTCTCTGTCTATTTCTAATCCGCATTCACATTTGTGTACTCTTACTGATAAATCTTTTTCAACGATTTTTCCGCATCTGCTGCATCTTTGTGTTGTGTATGCTGGATTTACTTTTATGAATATCTTGCCTGATCTTTCTGCTTTATACTCAAGAAACGTATCTAATGTTCCCCATCCTACATTTGCTATCGATTTTGCAAGTTTATGATTTTTCATCATATTTTTTACTTGCAAATCTTCAATACAAATAATGTCATTGTTCTTTACTATGTTATAGCTTATCTTATGTAGATAGTCTTTTCTCTGATTTGCTACTTTCTCATGGAGTTTTGCTAATCTTCTCTTTTGTTTTTCTCTGTTGTTGCTTCCTTTCTTTTTTCTCGATAGCTGTCTTTGCAGTCTTTTTAGATTCTTTTCTGCTTTTTGCAGCCATTTTGGATTGCTGTATAGTTCTCCATCTGATGTTGCAGCTATTGCATTTATTCCTTTGTCTATTCCTATTGCTTTTTCTCCTATAGTTACTTTCTTTTCTTCTTCTATTTCAACTGACAGATTGATATACCATTTCCCTGCATGATATTTTATATTGACTGCTTTCACTTTTGACGGGTCAAATTCTCTATGCGCTATGATTCTTATATACCCTATATTTTTTATATATACATATCCTTTTTTGCCGAAATTTCTTTTTTCTTCACACTGAGGAAGTGTTATTGAAGTGTAGTGATATTTATCTTTGAACTTTGGGTATTTTGCTCTTTTTTCAAAGAAATTTTTGTATGCTCTGTCTAGTCTTCTCAATACGTCTTGCAGTATCTGCGATTGTACCATTTTATACTCTGGATGTTCTTTTTTATACTGCGGCAGCATGTTTTGTTGTTCTCTGTATGTAAGTCCTTTGCCTTTTTCCTTATAGTGTTTTATTCTTTGATCGAGGGAATAGTTATATAGTTTACGGCAAAGATACAGTGTATAGAACAGCTTTTCTTCTTGCTCTTTCGTAAGTTCTATGAGAAAATGTTGACATATCATCATTTTTTTCTCACCTTGGCTTTCTATGATAAAATTCTCCACACCTATTATGACATATTATTCTAGGACATACAATAGAAATTTATCTCCCACCTATAGAGGATAGGAGACTTCTTTCAAGCTTTTTGTTAAAAATGACAGAATATGCAAAGAAGTATGATATAATATAAATATTCGGAGGATGATATTATAAAAGTGAGCAATGACTTTTTTATTGACTTAAAGACAATTGTCGCTGTTTGACTTATAGAATAAGATTTACGGTATAATATATACATGAACAGCATAAGATTAACTACAGATACATGATAGTAGACTTAGGAGACATACGCTTCGACGATATAAAAAATACCGAATATTATGACCCGTACTCTCTTCTACCATTAGTTGACAGGGCGAAAAGGCAAAGAGAGGGCATCAGATAGTGTATAAAAATTGAAGGATTTTTTATCTCTATATCGAAATATATATCCTGGTGATGATCATGAAGATGATAAATGTAAATACCCACAAGAGGCAGGAATTTGTAGATATTACCCGGGAAATAGAGGAAATTGTCGTATCCTCTGGAGTAAAGGATGGGGCATGTCTCATATATGTGCCCCATACTACAGCTGGGGTTATGATAAATGAGAATGCTGACCCCGATGTGATTTATGATGTTGATGGTTTCTTCAAGGATATGGTGCCGCAAAGCCTTCATTTCAAGCACAGAGAAGGTAATTCCGACGCCCATATAAAGTCGGGACTCATAGGGACGTCCCTCATGGTGCCGATCTCGGGAGGAGGCCTGGCCCTTGGCACATGGCAGGGCATATACTTTGCTGAATTCGACGGACCGAGGCATAGAAATGTATATATAACGATTTTAAAGGGGATAGACAATGATTGACATAAACAGTATACCCTACGACATTTTAGAGGCCTGCAGCTTCAATGAGCTGACAGCATATATACTGTACAGACGGGGGTTTAAGGACCCGACTACAATAAGGGAGTTCTTAGACCCAGGCCTATACAAGCCTACAGACCCTTTTGAGTTTGAGGACATGGACATGGCTGTCGAAAGGATAAACAGGACCATACATGATGGTGAAAAAATTCTTGTATATGGCGACTATGATGTGGATGGGATAACCTCAACCTCTATACTCTATCTGACCTTAAAATCCTTGGGGGCAGACGTAATATGCCACCTCCCCGATCGATTCTCGGAAGGGTACGGCATGAGCATAGATGTCATACACAACCTGCCGGGGCAAGGTGTCAAACTCATCATAACCTGCGACTGCGGCATTGGCAACTTAAGAGAGATAGCATATGCCAACTCCCTCGGTATAGAGACCATAGTAACAGACCACCACACTCCGCCTGATGTGCTCCCAGATGCCCTCTACCTCTTAAATCCTAAATTCTTTCCTGAGGACCACCCGGCAAGGAATATAGCTGGTGCAGGCATGGCCTACTTCCTCTCAAAGGCTCTTATCCATGATGAGGCAGATAGCTTCTTAGACCTTGTGTCTCTTGGTACCATAGCCGACTCTGTCCCCGTAAACTTAGAGAACCGTTACCTGCTCCAGAAGGGATGGGATAGCCTCATATCAGGAAAGAGGCCTGGCCTGGCCGCCCTTTTTCAGGTCTCACACCTTAAGGGAGACATCACAGAGGAGGACATAGCCTTCCAGATAGTCCCACGGCTCAATTCAGCCGGCAGGATGGATACCGCTATACTCTCCTTTAAACTTCTTACGGAGGACAACATCAACACATGCCTCAACCTTGCAAAGACACTGGACAGGCTAAACAGCGATAGAAAAAAGGTGCAGGATGAAATCCTGTCAGCAGCAGAGAAAGAGATAGAGAACAACAGATTGTATAAGGATGGCATCATAGCCCTGTATAATCCCACATGGCATCAAGGGGTAATAGGTATAGCTGCAGGAAGGATAACAGAGGAATATGGGCTTCCCTCATTATTGATGACAAAAAACAGGGATGGCAATATAGTGGGCTCTGCCCGTTCCATTGACGGGGTATCAATCTACAACATCCTCTCTGGTTGTTCCGATAGCCTCCTTGGCTTTGGCGGCCACACCATGGCAGCGGGCTTTTCTTTAAAAGAAGAAAAACTGGGAGACTTCCTTGACAAATTAAGGTCATACGGTGGGGATATCCAAAGGGTAAAATCGGCATCTTCCGAGCCGGAACTGGAACTTTTCCCAGAAGAAATAAACCAGGACCTTTATAACGCCATAAGAGGCCTGGCCCCTTTTGGCGAGGGCTTCCCCGAACCGGTCTTTATAACGCGGTGCCTTGAGGTGATAGACGACAGCTATCAAAATTTCCATCGGCTCATAATTGGACTGGATGGCAAAAGACTTCACGCCCTGTGGTGGAATGGCCCCAGAAAAAAGCTTGAGCCTGGATACTATGATGTATTGTACACTGTGAATATGGATAGGTATAGAGACATCATCTCCCTCACCATAGAGAATATTGAAAAGAGCATGGAAACGGCCAGGCCAAAGACTGTGCCTGAGTTAATAGACATGAAGGACAAGCCCATAGAAGAGGTCTTAAAAATGGAGGGCTCTTTTTACTGCGAAGGCACGGCCAATGCCAGGGAAGAGACCTGTACAAGGTATACACTGCCTCAATCCGAAAGGCTGATTATCCTATCTGCACCACCTTCCCCGGGTATACTGAGAGATATAGTCCTCATTTCAAACCCAAAAGAGGTTATATTGTCATTTGCTGCAGACAGCATATTAAGGCCTGACGACGTCCTAAAGAAAATTATGGGCGCTGTAAAATATGCTGAGGATAGAGGAAGGATAGTTGATATACAGTATCTATCCTCCCGTATTGGCATTACAGAGATGGCAGCTTTAAACGGCCTCATGTTATTGAACTCCATGGGTCTTATCGAACTGGAGGAAATAAACAAACTGAAATATTATGTCGTCACAAAAAATGACAAAAAGAAAGAGGATAAGCAGTTAAAGAAAAGATTTATAGATCTAATAGGTGAAATGAACTCGTTCATGGCATGGCTTAAAAAGGCTGGTATAGATGAAATAAAAGACCTAATAAAATAGGGTGCTATATAGTCAGCACCGGCAGAGGCAGCCAGTACGGCCTGGCCATTAAATCAGAATATTCTCCTGTTCCAATCTTACCATTTTCTCTACCATATAGCCAATAACATTGTGAAAATCAGCGTAGTCCTCATCCTCAAGCAAAGCAGTAAGTTTCTTTCTATAGGCTTCATCTATTGGTTTTGTAAAATGCTCATACTCCTTTAATGTATCCACATCCATCATGTATGGCTTTATATCTATCCCTATTGCCTTCCTTAGGTGTACCAGTATCTCAAAACCACCGAGGTCAATATCGCCCCAGTGGTAGAATGACGCACCAGATAGCTTTAATTTATTTAGAAAATTTCTCTTAACCCTATCGCTGAATCCACCCAGATAGAGAATGAGAAAGCCCTTTGGCCTCTTTCTCACAAACTGCTGGTATACAGTAAGGTTTTCTATGGTAAGGACAGCCTTTGAAGCCATTTCCACAACCTGTAACTTTTCCACCATTTCACCGGGTATACCCACGTCTGGCACAAAACTTGATATATCAATTATTCCCTCACCGCAGCTTATTTTAATATTGCCGCTCACATAGAGGTATCCAGGGTTATCCACCACCCCCACGAGGGTTAGGACATCCTTGGGGTTTAGTTCTTTAAGACCCATAAAGTCCTTCAATATCCTGACTACTTTGGACTCCACAGCCTCAAAGGCCTTGGTGTCTCCCAGCATTCTTCCGCTGAAAACCCTCTTTGGTATATCCTCCTTGAGTTTCATTATGGCATTTAAGGACTTGAATATAGCTATAGCCTCATCTGCATTATCCACATCGATGTATATGGGGCTTTTGCCCTCTATAATCCTGCTTCTGACAAACCTATAAAATGGAAGAATCTCATCCGTGGCCTGGCCGGAATACTCCTCGATAGCCTTAAGCATCTCTTCCTCCTTGGAATGTCTCGGCCTCCTCCCCAGAAACTCATATATCTCGTTCGCCTTTTCCACATTCAACGAGACCTTGTCTATGAGGCTGCCCTCATTGTGTTTTACCCAATGTATCCTGATATACCCCTTCTCTACTAAAAACCTCATCTCGCTGTTTATATCCAGCCTGTAGCTTGATGTGGTGTCGTCATAATACTGGGGCATGGTGTCAGGAGTAAACCTGAAGTATATGCCCCTCCTGCCCTCACCCCTGTATGTGCTGCTCCTTTCAAACCTATCTATGAGCTGGTTTAAAACCTTAGCTGCGTACCTCATCCAAGTCCCTCTTTATATCAAAGTTATATGTCCAGGCCTTTGCACCTTCCCTCATTACAAGGATTGTAGTGTTCACATAGGGCCCTATATACTCGCATTTTTCCGTAGGGGCAGCCAGTATCACCTGGAGACCGAGGCTGTTCATAAACGTGAGGGTGGCCTCAATCCTTTCGCTGTCCATCTTGTTGAACGCCTCATCAAAGAGCATCAGGCCGATGGAGTCAATCCAGTTCTTGCCCCTATACATCTGTAGAAAAGAGGCTGTCATCACCACATAGTACGGGGTCTGCGTCTCGCCGCCGGACTTTTCCCTGCTTACCTTTGAAAAGCTGGATACCTGGCCATCTGAATGCCTTATCTCTATGTCATAGGTGAGGTAGTTCCTGTAGTCAGTAAGCTCCGTCATTACCTTCTCAAACTCCTCTTCGCTGTCGGTGGTTATCCTCTCAAAGAGTTCATCCATAGCCTCCTTGTGCCTGGCCTCAAAGGCACTGCTGAAGAGGGTAAACCCCTCCATGAGGAGCGGGTCCATTATCATGTCATAAAAGTTCTTATACTTTGGGTTTGGCCTTATCACAAACCTGTAGCTGTCGCCGCCAAACTCTAAGTCCCTCAGGGCATCATTCAGCATGTCAAACTCCATCTTAGCGCTCTCTATGTTTTCCTTCAGGGAAGCAATGAAGTGCTCCTTAAACTCCTCCTCGGCCTCTTTCCTTGCAAGCTCAATCTTCTCCTCAAACTCCTCCAACTGGCTCTCTTTGAGCTTCTTATGAAACTCCTCAAAGTCAGATAAATCCGTCGAATCTACCCTGCCCCAGAAGTTAAAGTCGCTGTTAAACCTCTGCATGGCAAGCTCTATACTGCTCTTTTGATTGGCTATCTGAGTCTCCAAGCCCTTCCTGCTGGTCTCAAAGTTTTTGAGGACATCGGCTATATCCCTCTTTGATGTCTCCTCCTCATACCTCTTTGATGCCCATTCCTCTATGTCCACATGCTCTGCTATGAATTTGTCAAGGTCTGCCTTTAATTCCTCTGATACCTCCGTCTCCCTCTCTATCCTGCCATTCAGGTTATTTATATCTGACTCGAGACTGCCTTGTATGCGGCTGCCTTTAAAGAGTTCCTCATCCACACCAGCCTTTTCTTTTTCAACCGCAGTGAGTTTCTGCTGAATGGCCACATATTCCCTCAGGTCCAAGGAGGCCAACTTGTTCTCCCTCTCTTCTATCTCGGCCTCTGTGGTTTCTGCCTCATCTATTATGTCGTTTATATCCCTTGCTGAGTAATAGAAGTCATCAAAAGGCTTCAGGAGTTCTTTCACATTGCCCAGCCTGTCTATCTCGCTGTTTATAAGGGCCTTCTCCTCCTGTACCTGTCTTAACTCCCTCTCCTTCATCTCCAGCTGCTTGGATGCGGCCTTGCTGCCTATGAAAGGTGTCTCATAAACAGCAAAGTTTATCTGTCTGGCCACACTGTTTTGGTATGTCATGCAGGTGGGTGTTATGGCCCTATCGTATCTGTTAAGCTCATCCACATTTTCACACTTCATGAGGCGGCCCATTATCCTGTTGACATAGGCTCTGGCATATTGGTTTTGTGTCTCTACCTCCTCGGCCAGTGAGCCTGCCTCCATCTGGTCTACATACTTTAAGACCCGTGTGGTGTCCACAAGGCCAACGCCAAATATGTTCTTTTCCTTTTTAACCTCATCATATATGTGGAGGGCTAAATTGAAGTGCTCCTCCGGAACAATGAGGTCAAACCTCTGGGTATTCAAATACCCCTCTATGGCATCTCTCCACCTCTCATCTTTCACTTCTAAAAGCTCACAGAGTATATCGGGGATGCACTCTACCCCCTTTTTCTCTTTAAGTCCTTCTGCAATAAGCTGTCGTAGAAGGGTGATGTTCTTGTCATACACCAACCTCTTATTCTTAAGGCTCTTTACGCTGTCTGTAAGCTCCCTCTCCTTTTCGGCCAGGCCCTCAAGCTCTGTCCCCAAGCTGTATATCCGATTTGAGAGCTCATCCGATTCCTTCCTTATTGTTTCATAGGCCAGGCCGAGGCTGTCTGTATCAATGTGGCCCTTCTCCTTTATAAAGATATCCAGGTCATCTACGAATGAACCTATCTCCTTGAGGTAGCCCTGGCCTGCTGCCTTCTTTAATTTTTCCGATACACCCTTGGCCATGGAGTGAACCTTATCTATCCTGAACCTATCCTCATTCAGCTTATTCTTAAGGAGTTTTATCTCCCTCTGGAGTTGACCCTGCATCCTGTAGTTCTCATTCTGGTTCAGCATATCCTTCAATGTATCATACTCTGTAGAGAGCTTTTCCTGCCGCTTTTTCAGCTTTTCAATCTTTTTCTCGATATCCTTAAGGTCTTTCTCCCTTTCCTTTTTCTCTTCTTTAAGTCCTTCCAGTCTGTTTCTTGAAATCTCATAGGATGCCCTCTTTATGATGTATTCCTGAGCATTCAGCCTTTCCTGAAGCCTCTTTAATTCACCGCCCATGGATATTATCTCATCCAGCCTTGCTATCTGAGTCCTTATGCCGGCTGCCATGGCCTCATATTCCTTATACTTCCTGAAGTTTTCCCTCATGGCGTCTATGGTAAGCTTCTTCTCGTCCAATACATACTGGTATACAAACTCCTTCAGGTCCTTTAAAGGCTTAAAGGCCAGGGCCCTCACCAGATTGTCAAAAAACCTCTCATTGAGCGAGCCCAGCTTTACCAGGAGGTCCTGCCTGTACTGGCCAGGCGTCTGGTATACCTTTGCGTTGTACTGTTTCAGATGGTCTCTCAGGTTCTTCCTATCCCTTGCTCTCTTGCCGTCCCAGAACATATCCTCCCTTATTTCTGCATCCTCTATCTTAAAAAAGTCATTGTCAATGGTATTGTCCCTGTAGCAGTCTATGCATGAGCCAATTATGAAATACCTGTCCTTATTCTCATCATAAAACTCCAGGGCGATGATGCTGGAAAAATCCCCGTTCCTTAAGTACCTCTCCCCTTTTTCGTCCACCCCTGTCTTGCCCTTGACATAGTCAACGAGCGTCCTCTTGGACTCGTCATCGGCAGAATAATTAAACTTTATCTGCCTCAAGTCCGCAACCAGTACGTACTGGATGGCATCCAGTATGGTGGACTTGCCGCTCCCGTTTTCCCCAGTGATAAGCGTACTGCCGTCAATATATATATCCACATTGTCAAAGTAGTGCCAGTTTATCAGTTTAACCCTGGTAAGCCTCTTCAATGGTTTCACCCCCTTCTCTCTGGTATGAGGAGATCCTATCGTAGACCGCCTTTATATCCTCAGCCCTCACTGCGGACAATATGGAAGGATAAACAATCAGCCTGCATTCAGGGTCGAATATATCCTGGTCTAAATTATCAATGATATTGAATCTCTTAAAGATTGAGACGGCATCCCTGAGGTTTGCCTTGTTTATGGGCCTGTCCTTCAGCCCGAGGCCCATATACCTCTCCTGCACCTCGCCTATGGTGATAACCACGTTCTGGGCCAGGCTTATCTCCCTCCGCTTCTCCTCATAGATGAGTCTGAGTATCAGCAGGATGATGCTTTCATCCAGAGTGAGGTTCACATGGTTATACCCAAACCTGTTTCTCACATAGTACACATAGTTGTTTTCATCAGACATCAGTTCCCAGCCGCCCATCATGAGGTATTCGGATATGCCCCTCTCGTTTCTCTCTATGAAGTAATAGTCCCTCCTGTCCTCATCGGACCTCTTATTGATATAGCAAGCAGAAAGGAGTTTATTCACCACGCGGGTAAATGTGTTCTTCTCCTCCTGACTCATGTTCTCGTACCATTCAAACATAATCATTTCCTCCTTATGACGGCTTCGGGGAATGAAAACATCTCGCCCTCCACCCTTTCATCAAGCCTATCCACCCTGTACCCAACCCTCTTTGACTGAGAAAAGGCAAAAATGTATATAAGCCGGATAAAGTCCTCCACACTTTTTATATCCATCTCCGAAGCCCTTATGCTTGCCCTTTCCTTTAACACATCCATGACAAAGGCATTCACCCTGTCTCTGGTAAGACTCTTTTGCATCTTTTCTTTAATGGAGATAACCTTTTCGTTCTTTAGTGCCTCATCCAATTCAAAGCCCTCAATGACTTCAAATTGAGGTGCCCTAATAGTCTTCCTTGGCTTATACAGTGAGGAGTCATCTATATATCCCTGAGAATATATGGAATGTATGGCATCTATCTCCTCAGGCGGTGGGTCTTTAAAGTTCACGTCATTTCCCTTTATATATCCTGAGAGCCAGGCCAGGACCTCAGCCAGTTGCCCCCTGGTATCCCTGTTGGAGTAGAGTGCATGGCGCACCTGGTTTAACGAGGCTCTGGTGTACTGGGCATTCCTCTTGTCTATCTCCTCCATCAGCCTCCCCATGTCCCTGTAGCCTTCCTGGATAAAATTCAGGGTCTTTATTATCCCTTCCTTTGCATCATCTATGCTTTTATATCTTTCCCTCTCCACCATGCCCTTAGCTATCCTGTCGAGGAGTTTATTATTCCTCTCCCAGTCGCTTATCTTCCTCAATATCCTGACACGGTACTTGGATACATTGTCCGAGGTCTTGAGCCTGTGATAGCTCTTATCTATGACCTCACTCTTATAGTCTATGAAATGGCTGCTTAATACCTCACTTGCCTCTTTTTCCTCCAGTATCCTCTCTGTGTATGTCTTAATGTTGGAATAGAGCGACTTGAGGTTATTGATGAGACTGTATGTAGAATCGTAAACCTTCTCTAAGATAATGTCAGGATGCTTATCCGCACCTTCCGAATAGAGGTTATTGTACGTATCAAAGACGTAACCCTGAAACTCTTCCTCATAACCATCCCGTATCTTTTTGAGCACATCCAATATCTTAATGGCATAATCAGTGAGGTTTACATACTGAGTGTAGTCCGTAAACGTCTCTATCTCTATCCATCCAGTATCCTCCAGCTTGCGGAGGACCATGCTGGCCCTGTCTCTGGGACTTTGAGCGGCCTCCCCAATATCCTCCATAAGCTCAGTATCCAGTGAATCGCTCTCTACTTCCTCTATGTAAGAGGTTATTATCCTAACACAGTCCTCCCGCTTTACACCCATGGCAGAGATTGAATATTCATCATATATTAAAAAAAGGATATCCGAATAGAACTCCTTAAGCGGACTGGAAAGAATACTGAAAAACCTGTCCGGTATCCTTGAAAAAAGGTTCATGAAATCACTCCTACGGTATATCTTCTCCGTATATTATATCATAGATTCCATTGGCAAGTGCACAAAAAAAGCCGGGAAACCCGGCTTTTTTCATAGCACTAAATATAACCCTAAGGAGGCCAGTATGCCCATAAAACCTCCGAAATAGAAGGTGGCTGCAGGACTTATGGCATCCCAGAGAAGGCCAGCTATAAAGGAGGCAGGCATAAGGCCAATGCCTACAAAGGTGTCGTGCAGTCCTATGAGGGTTCCCTTAAGGTTTTCAGGAGCTATTTCCGCAACCAGTGCCTTTT
Source organism: Calorimonas adulescens (assembly GCF_008274215.1). Lineage (NCBI taxonomy): Bacteria > Bacillati > Bacillota > Clostridia > Thermoanaerobacterales > Thermoanaerobacteraceae > Calorimonas > Calorimonas adulescens. The sequence goes on from NZ_VTPS01000025.1 coordinate 13,374, forward strand.
CTACACCTTCTGTGAGGGCTATATAAATACCATACACAGCAAAAAGTGTCCAGACTGCGGCCTTGCTTGTAAAGAATGCAAAACCCAGATATACAAGACCATAGAATAGGTAGCCTGCCACCAGAAGTCTCTTCCTGCCTATCCTGTCAGAGAGGCGTCCTAATGGATATGACAATACCATATAGATCACATTGTAGGCAAGGTACAGAAGGATGACTGTTGCATCGGTAAAACCAACGTTTTTAGCCCTTAACAGCAGAAACTGGTTGGATGAATTGCCTAGAGAGAATATGAATATGACAATTAAAAACATCTTAAGCCTTCTATCTAATTTGCTCCATGAAAATGATATGTTCTTTGCCAACGGTTTTAAGCCTCTGGTCTCTTTAGCAAAAAACAGCACTATCACTCCAAGGGCTGCCGGTATGAGGGAATACATAAAGACTGCAGTATAGTCTCCCTTATATGATGTCAGGAAGTAATAGGCTAAAACTACACCAATCACTGCCCCTGCAGAGTCCATGGCCCTGTGGAGGCCGTATGCCTTACCCAGATTTTCTTTATCTGTAGACTCTGCTATGAGAGCGTCCCTTGGGGCATTCCTTACACCCTTTCCGAAACGGTCTACAGTCCTCCCTGCAAACACCCAACCCCAGCTTGAAGAAAAATATAGCAGAATCTTTCCAATAGTTGATGATGCATAGCCCAGTATGGCCAGCGGCTTTCTCTTACCCACCTTATCGGATATGTATCCAGAAAAAACCTTTAACAAGCTGGCCAGGCTTTCCGCCACGCCCTCTATAAAGCCAACTGTTGCCGCACCAGCCCCTAACCTCTGAGTGAGGTAAAGAGGGATGAGCGGATATACCATCTCTGTGGAGATGTCTGTAAAAAGGCTGGTAAGCCCCATTATGATAACATTTAACATTTTTACCCCTCCTTAATGCTTAAATATATATATCTATACCCGTCCTTTACTGTGGTTACAAAAAATCCCATATCCTTTCCTTTTTCTATTTTTTCGATTACATCATTTAAAATGTCCACGGCCTGGCCGGATGTAAACCTGTCCATCTTATATGTACCGTCTCCACCACTCTCTTCTCTGGAAATGACGCTTCTCTCAAAATCATACAACGCCTCCTCACACTGCTTGATTAAAACATCCACCTTGCGTCCCTTATCGCTGCCGAAATAGTCTCTCTTCTTCACCCCCTCATACCATTCCTTCAGGTGGGAGAGCCTCTTTTCATTCTCCTCAAACTCTGCGTAAGAGAGGTTGTCCCTCTCAGTCTCCTTTTCAATCTCCCTAAAAAAAGCACCACACTCTTCTATAATCTCGTCATACTCCTTCTCAATGCCTTTGATAAAGCTTTCTATTATCTCCTTTTCTTGTTCCACATCCAATGTGTCTGTGGTCAGTATCTTAGCATCGCCAGCATAGCCAGCAATCTGCTTTTTTAAAGCTTCAAGGCCTGGCCTCACCGACTGGTCGTCCGGCAGGATATAAACGGACTGCTGCAACGAAACAGCTCCCAGCTCCTTTATCTTTTTCCATATATTTACCCTTGCTGTAGAGGGTTCTGCAGGTACCTTATAGATGAATAAAAGCCACCTCATAGCATCACCTCAACAATCGTTATATTTATAATAACAGATGTTTTAAGATATTGCAATCTAAATTTTATTTAAATGCAACAACCTGCTTGGGCATAATCCGCTAATACAGACTATCCCACAGAATCAATTTCCTTTATGGCGCAGATATTCCTCATATATACCCTATGTAACACCAATTGTATGTCATTCATATATTGTTAAGGGGTGAAAGTGACATGATATCTTTTGCAGCAGATATAAGAGTATTTAGTAACTTTGTGAATCCTGTTTCAGGTGTAAAAGTCGATGACACTGATAACTCAATGTCCATTATATCTGCAGTCATGACCAACGGTGGGGCATCTATAATATTATCTGATGATTCGGAAAAGACCTTGGCCTCAATAGTTTCCGCCATACAGGCAATGTAATATAAGGGAGTGGTTTTATGCCTACCTCTACTTTTTCATCCACGCAGGATGCCTATATCTCACAGTATTTCCCCAATCAAAACTTCGGTGGAGCACCAATCCTGTATGTTGGTCTCTTTCAGGGGTTAACCGATAGATATAGAAGTCTCTTGAGTTTTGACATTTCGTCTCTCCCTTCTGGAATAGACATCACATCAGCAATACTGAGGATGTATATCTCAAGAAACGATATACCGATTATACCCAAGTCAATAAACGTATACAGACTAACTGACAGCTTCACGGAAGACACAGTCACCTATAGTAACCAGCCTTCCACAGGAGCTACTCCGGATAGCACTGCTACTATAACCTCAGAGATAAATACCTTTATAGAATGGGATATTACAGACCTGGTAAGAGAATGGTATACAGGTAGTGTCCCCAACAACGGCATAATGCTTACAGGCATTGAAACAGCCAGGTCCCTTGTAGGCTTCTGGAGCAGAGAGTATTTGGACAGCATATTGCGTCCAACCTTGATCATACAGTACAGCACACTACCCGAAGAGGGCCTCATAGAATATCCCGAAGAGACAGTGACAACCACGGATACCTGGACAGGTTCCACACCTATACCCCTTGGGAGCAGAAATGCAACCTTCGGCATAATAAATATAGGCAGTGCAAACAGCGCCCAGGTGGTGGTACAGCTAAGTCCTGATGGAACAACCTGGATAGATAATATACTTCCATTCGTATCTATATCCACATTTGCACCCGGCAACCATTTGATAATGAATACCGACGGGCACATGGAATACGCCAGGGTAGCCTTCAAGTCCGTTATAGCCGGCATGCCGGCCACGCTGGCCATATATGCAGCTACAGCACCATAGACGCACTAAATGAAGGAGCACCTTTATATAAAGGCGCCCCTTCATTTCATTTTCCCTAACCCAAAGGTAATATCAGGTTTTCAACGAATTTTAGGCCACATAAACCGTCCTCTGCAGCATCCATCCATTGTTGATTGATAAGTACTCAAAAAAACTACATCGTAATCAATTAAGCTTTTCTGCTGCCATAAAATATACTTTATTTATTTGAGTGCCATATTAAGTACCATCAGGTAGTCCTCTTTTTCCATAGGTCTGGGATTACTGTCCGTTGATATGTTTATAGCAGACTTTTCCGCTATTATCTCCAGGTCCTCCATCCTTATACCCAGATCCTTGAATTCTGGTATGCCTATCTCCCTGTTCAGATTTTTAATCCAGTCCACAGCCATCGCCGCTGCATCGTCGCCTGAAAAACCCATGGCCCTGGCTATATCATCATACCTGTGCCTTGCATACGGCATGTTATATTCCATGACATAGGGTAGCATCACAGAGTTGCACACCCCATGGGGCAGGTCGTACATACCGCCTAAAGCCTCAGCTATGCAGTGGACTGATGCCACATCGGAGTGGCTAAAGGCCAGGCCTGCCAGCAGGCTGCCCATCATCATGCCCTCCCTTGCCTCCATATCACTACCATTCTCCACAGTCCTCTTAATATATTTATGTATGAGGGATACTGCATGAAGCGCTAAAGCGTCGCTTATCGGTTCATGGCATGTGGCAGAATAAGCCTCAACGGCATGAGTAAGGGCATCAACACCTGTAGAGGCTGTAACTGATGGCGGCATACTTACAGTAAGCCCAGGGTCCACCAGGGCCACCTTAGCCGCAATCAAGGGCGACTTAACAGTAAACTTGAAATTTCTTTCCGTATCGGTTATGACAGATGAAAATGTAATCTCACTACCCGTACCTGCCGTTGTAGGTACTGTAACAAGTGGCGGCACTGGATTCTTTACCTTGCCCTTCCCCTGATATTCCTTTATATCCCCACCATTGGTTAAAACTACACCGATGGACTTGGCAGCATCTATCACACTGCCACCTCCGAGAGCAATCAATCCATCGGCCTTAAAGTCTGCCGAAATCCTGGCACCCTCCATGACATTTCGGTCTTTTGGGTTAGGCTCAATCCCATCAAAGAACACAGATTCAACGTCACTTTTGCCCAGTATGCCCTCCACTCTATCAGGTATATCCGTATTCATTATTCCTCTGTCAGTTATGACCACAGGCCGTCTGATTCCCAGGCTTACACATATTTCCCCCAGTTTAGTTAGTGAGTCAACACCATACTCTATCCTCGTTGGAAGTTCAAAGCTGAATGAATTAAAAAGATCCATGATAATTCCCCCTTATCACATAGTATACCACATTCATTGCTGTGAAAAAGACAGGATCTTATAAGTTTACAACCCGATAATATTAATAAAAGGTCACATTGTCAGGAACTATAGGGACAGTGATAGGAGGCAGACTATTTGCAAGATTTGCAAACAGGGTGAACGGAGCTGTTCTGAAAAGGGTTGTTGGTACAGCCTTTAGGTTATTTGGGGTTATGATGTTGATCGATCTTGGAAAATAAATACAGGCATACATCCTGTTTATATGTATGCCCGTAGCAGTCAGTTATTTACAACCAGAATTTGTCACCGTCCAGGTAATGGAACACCATTGCACCAGCACCTACTACACCTGCGTCATTACCCAGTTGTGCCATTGTAATCCTGCATACCTGCTTAGATACATCTAAGGCATACCTTTGATATGCTTCAAATGCAGGCTTGAGCAACAAATCACCAACACTGGCCAGGCCACCGCCTATTATCACCAACTCAGGATTTATCAGGTTGACATAACCTGCAATTGCTATTCCCAGATAATAGCCAGCAGTCTGAAATATTTCAAGAGCAGTCTTATCACCATCATGCGCCCTTTCTGCCACTTCTGAGGCTTTAAGGGATGTGTCTACCCTACCCTCTAATTTTTCTCCTTCTACCATTTTGTGATATGCCGTAGCAATGGCCGGCCCTGATGATATAGCCTCAAGAGTGCCATCCATATCAAGGGTTGAAGAGAGCCAGTCTTCTTTTAATTTGACGTGTCCTATCTCTCCAGCAGCACAGTTACTCCCACGCCATAGTTTTCCCCTTATGATTATTCCAGAACCTATACCTGTACCAAGTGTAACACATATTATGGTATTGGCATCTTTACCGGCACCATACCAAAACTCTCCCAGTGTTGCAACCCGCACATCATTATCTATATATACAGGTATCTTAAATTCCTCCTGAAGAATCTCAACTACAGGGGTGCCCTTTAGAGCCGGGCAGTTACCCGCATATATAGCAACTCCCCTCTCGACATCCTGAAGCCCCGGTACTCCTACACCAATGCCGCACACATCATATCTTCCGAGCATATCCCTTATATTTGCCTTTAAAATATTCATGAACTCATCTCTGGGGGAAAATGCCGGTGTGGAAATGCGAAACTTGTTTTCTAAACTGCCGTCTTCATTTAAAATGGCGAAATTCATCTTTGTGCCGCCGATATCAACACCAATGGATTTTCTCATAGAAATCAAGACACCACCTAAAAATTTAATCGCATTTCCATCATCTCTTGGCAATGTACTTACGAATATCAAAGGCAACTGTAGCTATGATTATAATGCCCTTTACCACCTGCTGCCAGTATGCAGATACGCCAAGTATAACAAGCCCATTGTTCATTACCTCAAAAATCAGTACACCAGTAATTATACCCGGCACAGTTCCTATACCACCTGACTGTGAAACGCCGCCTATGGTGCACGCTGCAATTGCGTCAAGTTCATATGATAGACCATAGTTATTTGTTGCCCCACCAGTCCTGGCAGCAAGAAGAGCACCGGCAAGTCCGTAAAGGGCACCAGCAAGTGCATATACACTTATGAGAGTGCGGTTTATATTTACGCCTGAAACCATCGCGGCATTGGGATTACCGCCGATAGCATATATATACTTGCCAAACGGTGTCTTATTAAGTATAAACCAAATAATACATGCCACAATAAGTGCAATTATTATAAGGTTGGGTATAGAGATTACAGAACCAGAAGCAAGCCTGGTAAAGTCATCCCTTAAACCGCCAATAGGTTGAGCGTTTGTATATATACATGCAATACCATATGCAATTACCATTGTACCCAATGTAGCTATAAAAGGAGGTAACTTTAAAAATGCTATAGTTACACCATTCAAAATTCCAATCACCAAACCAACACACACTGCAAGAAGTATTGGTATCCAGAGAGGGAGTTGAGGCAAATTCTCAAACATTTTATATGCATAATCTGGTCTCTGCAACATGCTGGCTGCTATACACGCTGTGAGTCCAACCACACGGCCTGCAGAGAGATCTACACCGTGAGTTATCAAAACTCCACCCTCTCCAAGGGCTATAATAACTCGAACCGAAGCTATTATTAGTATATTCCTCACATTATTTATAGAAAAAAAATTTTTATCTATCAAGCCTATCCCTATAAACAATGCAAAAAGTACCAAATAGATAGCATATCTGCTTGCTAAATCCCTTATAGCAAATCCTTTTGTCTTGTTTATTGTGCTCTCCATACTTTTTAAACCTCCTAAAATTAAGCAAGTTGAGTAGCATATCTCATTATAAGTTCCTCATTTGCCTCTCTTCCATCAACGAAGCCACTCACCCTTCCCTCACACATTATCATTATCCTATCGGACATACCAAGAAGTTCTGGCATCTCTGAAGATATCATAATTATGCCCTTCCCCTGTGTAGCAAGTTCTACCATTATGTTGTATATCTCATACTTAGCTCCTACGTCAATACCGCGGGTCGGCTCATCCAGAATGAATATCTCTGGTTCTGTAAACAGCCATCTCTCGAATATTACCTTCTGCTGGTTGCCACCAGATAGAAACTGTATTAGAGTCTTATGTGAAGGTGTCTTTATATTTAGTGTTTTTATACTGTCATCAACATCCCTTAATGCTTTTCTTTCATCTATGACAAATCTATAATTTACATATCTGTTCCAGCTGGTTATCAATATATTATCTGATACCGATAAAACAGGGAATATACCCATCTCTCTCCTGTCCTCTGTAACCAACGCAAGTTTATTTGACCTGGCTTCTATAGGATTTCTTATAGTAACCTCTCTTCCATTTATATATATATGACCGCTTGCAATACGACGAATACCAAATATCGCCTCCATAAGTTCTGTCCTTTGAGCCCCTACGAGCCCTCCAACACCCAGTATTTCTCCTCGCCTAAGTTCAAATGAGACATTCTTGAAGGATTTTGGATTTATAGATGTCAAATTTTCAACCTTTAAAATCACATCACCTGGTACATTATATCTTTCAGGGAATCTGTTGGTAAGTTCCCTACCTACCATTCTGGATATCACCATATCCATAGTAAGCTCATCGGTCTGCCATGTACCTATATAGTGCCCATCTCGCATTATAGTTACCTCATCTGTCACTTTAAAGATTTCTTCAAGTCTGTGAGAGATATATATAATGGCAACACCTTGCTCTTTTAATTTAAGAATTATATTAAAAAGCTGTTCAACTTCATTTTCTGTAAGGGATGAGGTTGGTTCATCCATCACAATCACCCTGGCATTGTAAGAAACAGCCTTGGCAATTTCCATCATCTGTACCTGAGATACCGACAGTGTAGTAACAAGGGCCTTTGGGTCTATATTAATATTAAGCTCATCGAAAAGAGCTTTTGTGTCCTCATACATCTTTTTGTCGTCTATAACCCTTATCCCTGCATAGTTTTTTACAGGATACCTCCTCAACCATATATTTTCCATTACTGTCATGTAGGGAATAGGATTGAGTTCCTGCTGTATCATCGATATCCCATTTGCCAGTGCCTCTCTTGGATTTTTAAATAAAACCTTCTCACCATCAAAAACTATCTCTCCTGTATCATATATATAGATACCAAAGAGGCACTTCATAAGAGTGGACTTGCCAGCACCGTTTTCACCTACCAGAGCATGAACAGAACCGGGCCTTACTTTTAATGTGACATTATTTAAGGCCTGTACGCCCGGAAAACTTTTTGAGATATTTCTCATCTCTAAAATATATTCATTAGGCATATCTTCACCTCTCTGTTATATCAGCAACAGTATATATGTTACAGGATTCAGAGAACCTCACGATTCCCTGAATCCTCTCAATACAAGTCTTATTTTTTAAACTCGCCCATGTTCTCTTTTGTGACAGGCTTATATGGCACCCACAGATATTTACCGTCAGTAATCCCTTGAACCACCTTTGTCGGATCCTCTCCTTTGGCAAGGGCATAGCTTATGTCAAATATCCCTTTTGCCTGACCTTCCGAATCGTTGAGTACTGTTCCCAAAAGTTGTCCTGCGGCAAGAGCGTCCAACGCTGGGGCAGTAGCATCAACCCCCACTACAGGTATAAACTTATCTCCCTGGAAGTAACCAGCTGCCTTCAGTGCCTCTATGGCGCCAAGGGCCATATCGTCATTATTGGATAAAACAGCCTCTATTTTGTCGCCATAAGCAGCAAGCCAGGCTGCCATCTTTTCCTGTCCCTGTGCTCTTTGCCAGTTTGCTGTATCTTTTGCAAGTTCTTCAAGTTTTATACCTGCATCCTGCAAGGCTTTTACCGAGTATTCGGATCTTAGTATAGCATCCTGATGCCCCGGTTCACCCTGTAGCATCACATACTGCATAACACCATCTTTGTTTTTGTCAGCTTCTGGATGGCTCTTCCAATAATCGGCAAGTATCTGCCCCTGAATTGTACCTGATTCTTCTGCTTTTGCACCCACATAGTAAACCTTATCCCACTTCTGAAGATCTTCTTTTACAGGCTCACGGTTGAAGAATACTACAGGAATATTTGCCTGCTTTGCCTTGTCAATAATTACAGAGGCAGATGTACGGTCTACCATGTTTACAGCAAGCACATTGTAACCCTGGGTTATAAAGGTATCTATCTGGTCATTCTGCGTTGCCTGCTGGCCCTGTCCATCAACAGCATTAATCGTTATCTTTTCACCTGTCTCCTGGCTCTTGGCTGCTGCATCTCTTTCTATTGCCTCACGTACTGTAGAGATGAACGTATCATCAAACTTATAGAGAGCTACGCCTATCTTTATTTCCTTATTTGACTGTTCGCTGTTTCCATTGCTCTGTGTCGTATTAGAATTGCTTCCTGTATTGCTTGAACCACCACATCCTGCAATCGCACCCACAATCAATACCAATACAGCTACTACAGCAGCAAGTCTTTTAAGTTGCTTAATATTCATTTCCTTACCTCCTCAAAAGATAATTTTGACAGAATAATATTGTTGCCATAAATTCCCGGTGACATCTTATTTATTAACTATAACACCCCCTTTTAACTAATTAAATTTTAATAATTTTATGTAAAAATATATAAAATTTATTCCAGTTTGTTGATTATAACATCATCCAGGAGATCGTTTACATCTTTTTTATATACAAGGCCAGTGGCCTCTGTCATAGCGTTAGCAGCCGATATTGCAACCGCAAACCTGATTGTCTCCACCTCACCATAACCCTTGTTTATCCCTACGGCCAAGCCAGCTGTCATGGCATCACCACTTCCTACAGCGTTCTTAACTTTTACCTCTGGAGGAATATATCTATAGACATCATCCTTTGTTGCCACATAGCCACCTTCTACTCCTAATGTAATTGCAGCCATTTCAATTCCGTCTCCAATAAACGTTTTCATAAGGGCTATAATATCTTTCTCATCTTTAATCTTTTTACCGTAGATGTCTTCTGCCTCATATCTGTTTGGCTTTATGACCGTTGGCCTTGCCTTTAGCCCTTCTTTTAAATATTTTCCGCTGGTGTCTAAAATAACTTTCTTGTCTCTGTCTTTAGCAAGTTTGATAAGCTCAGCATAAAAATTGTCACTTATCCCCTTCGGCATACTGCCTGATATTGTAACTACATCGCACCTATCCAAGAGCGATATATATTTATCCTTGAATTTTTCTTGATATATCATATTGAGGAGGGGGCCGGGTTCCAGGAGCTCTGTCTGGACCCCGGTGGTTTTATTTATTATGTTTATACATGTCCTCGTCTCACCGTCAACCTCTACAAAGTCATGCTTAATACCCTCTTTATCAAGTTCACTTTTTATAAATTCTCCTGAATATCCTCCGACAAAGCCAGTAGCTATGACATCCTCCCCCAGTGATTTTACTACCCTGGCCACATTTAGGCCCTTGCCGCCTGCTGTGGCAAAGACCTCTTCTACCCTCTGGACCTTGCCAACCTCAAAGCTGTTAATTATATAGGCTTTATCTATGGATGTATTTAACGTAACAGTTAAGATCATTCAGCCATCTTCCTCTTAAAGAGATTTATCACATCTACAGGTGTTGGATCTATTCCCCTATATACCGGTGTATAAAGAGTAACAAAGTCTCCCAAATATATGAGCGAGAACATCCTGGCAAGCCTGTTATCGCCCCTGGCATAGACCTCTCTAACACCCCCCATCCTGTCTCTTAATATGGATGCCGTTATGTCCTTCCTCTTTTTTATCTTCTTGCTGTCAAGCTCATCATCTCTTAACATTATAAGGTAGAGTTTTTTTATCTCGCTTTCTGGCATATCCCAGCCCACTGCCTCATCATGGTGAAGGTTTGGTATGACATTGTAAAAGCCCATGAGTTTGCTGTTTTCACCAAACTGATTTTTCCACCGCCAGGCCACTGAGTCATAAAAGTCCAGTGAACCATATATCAGCGGTATGTGTCCGTAAATCTCCATTGCTATCTGCTTTGCCAGGTTTTTCTCTATTGGTACTTCTGCACCATACTCCTTCTTTAATTCACCGAAAAGGTCTATCAGGCTTTTGAGATCTTCTGTCTTATCCTCTATAAGACCTAACTTATTAAGGATTATTACCATTGGTACAAATATATAGCCAATATCCCTGCGTGGATGGCCTATATCATATGGTACCAGAAGACATGGTACGTTGTCTCTTTCACACCTTTCCTTTAATTGGCCCCCCGCTGTTATGGCAATTATGTGAGCTCCTGTTGATACGGCCTGGCCATATGCACTGAGTGTCTCCTCTGTGTTGCCGGAGTGAGACACCACTAAGACCAATGAATTTTCATCTACAAAGGAAGGGATATTGTACCCTTGATTCACTATCACCGGTGCCCTTAGTTCGTCAAAAAGGTATGACCTCAAGAAGCCACCTGCTACAGAAGACCCCCCACCCGTTCCAAGTATCACCACTTCATCTATTTTGCCATTAAGCTTCTTTACATCAAATGCTTCAGCTAAGTCTATAGCTTCCTTAAATTGCTTGTCATACTCCTCGGTGAACTTTATGGAGCCCATGGTATCAATTTCTCTTATTTTATTTGCATCATTTAAATCAACTGTCATTGTTCTTCCTCCTCATGCCCTATTTTTACATCCAGCTAAACTTATCTTATGCTTGGCAACCTCTTTTGCCGCTTCAATAGCAGGTGTAAAGTACTTTCTTGGGTCGCTTTCTTCTGGGTGTTCCTCAAGATATTTTTTCATAGCCTTAACAAAGGCAATCTTTATATCTGTGGCTATGTTTATCTTGTTTATCCCGTACTCCACCGCCTTAGCAATCATGTCATCTGGTACATCGGACGCGCCGTGGAGCACCAGCGGTATGCTGACTCTCTTTTTTATCTCTTTTAGCCTATCATAGTCCAGCCTTGGTGTACCTTTATAAAGCCCATGGGCAGTGCCTATAGCTACCGCCAGTGAATCAATCCCTGTCTTTTCTGCAAATTCTGCTGCCAGATCTGGGTTGGTAAGAGATGATTCATATTCACTCACATTCAAGTCATCTTCAGCCCCTACAAGCCGCCCCAGTTCCGCTTCAACCTGAACCCCTCTTGGGTGTGCATACTCCACCACTTTTCTTACTGCAGCAACATTCTCGTCAAAGGGAAGCTTAGAACCATCAATCATTACTGATGTATACCCTGAGTCTATGCATCTGACAATGAGATCATAGTCCTCCGCATGGTCGAGGTGGAGCACCACCGGTATATCGTTTTCTTTCGAGGCAACATCTGCCATAGCGTGTAGATAGGAAAGGCCTGCATATTTTACCGTGCCCGGCGTGGTCTGGAGTATCACCGGTGATTTCAACTCACTGGCTGCTTCCACCACAGCCTTTAAGGTCTCCAGGTTATGAATGTTAAACGCCGCTACAGCATAATTTGTTTCCTTAGCGTTTTCAAGTAAATCTTTCGATGAAATAAGTCCCATTCAATCATCTCCTGACTATATTACTTCTTTTAATACCATGTTGGCAGCGCCCTTTAGAGTAGCCTCATCTCCCAGCTTTGAGAAGACTATATTCCCTGACCCATAGCAGCTCTCCAGAGACCTTTCCTCCACTGTCTCTATCATCTTTTCTTCTATCAGGTCCCTTGCTTCTGTTATACCTCCCCCTATGACCACCAGCTCAGGGTTAAATATATTAAATATATTGGCTATACCTATGCCAAGGTATCTGGCCTCCTGGTCCATAATGGAGAGGGCCAGGCCGTCTCCTTCCCTCGCTGCAGTATATATATCAGAAGGTGCTATTTCATCTATATTCCTGGCTTCATCAGCCAAGTGGGAATATTGACCTTCTTTAATCGCTTTAATAAACCTCTGGGTGAGGGCATGTTCTGAAGCTAAAGCCTCAAAACAGCCATAATTACCACAGCTACACCTGGGTCCTGATATATCTATTGTGGTATGGCCAACCTCACCGGCACTGTCGTTTATCCCTCTGTATAGGCTCCCGTCGAGCACTATAGCAGACCCAAGGCCGTATCCCACCTTTAAAAAGACCATATTATTGACATCCTTGCCAGAACCGTACCAGTATTCACCCAGTGCCATGGCCCTGACATCGTTTTCAACAAAGACCGGGATATCATACTTTTCTTCAATTATAGATTTTATGGGGACGTTTCTCCAGCCAAGGTTTGGTGCAAAGAGTGATATACCCTCTCTCGACTTGGCCGGACCATGTACAATAACACCTATCCCCTCAATCTCCCTGTCAGACTTATCCATGAGCTTTGAGATAAACTCCTTAGCTCTATCGATTACCCAGTCTCTATCCCCGGAAACCGGAATACCTTCAGACAGTTTATCCTTAACATTTATCTCCACATCGGTAAGGTAAGCATTTATCTTGTTAGAGCTTATGTGCACCACAATTATGTTAAATGCCTCAGGGTTTATCTTTAACAGCACCGGTGGCCTCCCACCGCTGGATTCCCCCATCATATATTCAAAGATAAGCTCTGACTCCAGGAGCCTGTTTGTGATATTTGTTACAGTTGGAGGAGTGAGGTTGGTAAGTTTAGCTATATCAGACCTGGAAATAGGCCCCCTTTCCCTTATTACGTTTAATATCAGGGATTCATTCATACCTTTTAATAATTTGTAGCTTACCGGAATTAAATTGTCCATATGTCTGCTCACTTTCTTAAATCTTTTAACTAAGTCTATATTATATATACGACATAAAACTCAAAAATCCTTCTTTACACATAAAACTTTTTTAAAATATTTTACTAAATCGGGAGCTATTTCTGCAGCAAGGGCTTTTTCCACATCTTCGGTAAGGGTAACATATCAGCCTTCCTGCCTGCAAATACCCATCCACAACTGGTGGAGAAATACAGCAGGAACTTCCCACTATAGATAACGCATAGCCCAATATGGCAAGCGGTTTTCTCTTACCCACCTTATCAGATATGCAGCTTAAAAGTATTTTTAGTAGGCCAGCCAAGCTCCCCTTCACACCCATGCCCGTTAATTTGTCTCTTCAAAGAATCCAGCTCCGGCTTTAACTTTTCCGTATCCGACAAAACATATATGGACTGCTGAAGGGGAACAGCCCCAGCTCCTTTATCCTCTTCCAAAGTGTTGACCCTCACTGTGGATGGCTCTACCGGTACCTTATAGATAAAAAGCAACCACTTCGTATAATCCACCTTAGGCCTGTCGCACTTGCCTAGAAAAAGCAAAAGTTAGACTGAAATGATTCAATTGCTTATGGATGAAGGAGCTTACTCTGATGTAATAAGAGAGGCTCAAGAGGCGGTGGAATTAGCTCTTAAAGGAATGTTGTAGATTGTCAAGTAATATTGACCCCTTTTTGCAACTAATTCTGACCCCCCTTGTAGTCCCTGTGTAACTTATCTTTCGTACGATAGCTGTTTCCATT
>NZ_VTPS01000026.1 GCF_008274215.1 Calorimonas adulescens
GATAAATTTTGTTAATGTTGGATTAAACATACATAACGTTTTCCTATGATAATTCATTATGGTGAGGTCTTTAATAACCTAAAAATACTTGACGCGATCCTTTTTTTTATTTCTATTGCAATTTTACCATAAAAGGTATATTATAATATTTAAATAAGTGTTTAAGTGTAGATGATATGGGTCAAACCGCATTGATGGAGGGAGGCGGTATATGGGAGATTCTCGATTTTACTTACCTGTGTGATTCTGTTTCTATATTATTTGTTTTTGATTGAGGGGAAATGAGCATATGGAAAGGTCTGATGTTTATAATGGGCTGAAAGAACGTGAGACATCAAGCATTGACGAACTAAAACCGCAGATTAAATCCTTAAAAGGTATATCTGAAGTATTTAAGGCATTAAGTGATGATTCGCGTAGTAAAATAATCTATATGCTTTCAAAAAAAGAACTATGTGTCGGGGACATAGCATATATTTTAGATATGAATCTTCAGGCGGTCTCCTATCATCTTAAAATGCTGAAATCTCAGGATATAATAAAGAGCAGGCGGGATGGAAAGATGATCTATTATTCTCTTGCAGATGATTATATCTCCAATCTTATAGAGCTTGTGGCTCAATACAGGCTTGGAGTGTAAAACTGATAAGGAGGTTTTGTTTATGAATTATGCGGAAAAAATTCTTGGTAAAGCAATAGTCAGTCAGGGCTTAAAATATGTTTCGGGCAATCCTGAAGAAAACCTGCCAAAGATTCTGAGTTTGGGTGAGAAGATAGCCATAAGACAGATAGATAAGGAGAACATACGCAAGATAAGGCAATTGATGGAGGATCCCAATAACAACTGGCGTAAATTTGCCATAACACTGCTTACACGTATTGACCCGCATATAAGGGAAAAGACAGCAGGTAACTTTTTTGTGAATGCCTGTCTCCTTGGAAATCCTACACAGTATAAGTTATCTGAAAAATATGACATAAATGTACCATGGGCAATACTTATCGATCCCACGGCTGCCTGCAATTTAAAGTGTGTGGGCTGCTGGGCTGGAGAATACAATCAAAAAGACGCACTGGATTATGATACCTTAGACAGGGTGATTGGTGAGGCTGAAGAACTTGGAATATTCTTCACAATATTCTCGGGCGGCGAACCAACAGTGAGGAAAAAGGACCTCATAAAGCTGGCTGAGGCTCACCCTGACTCGGTGTTCCTTGCCTTTACCAACGGCACCCTTATTGACGATGAGTTTATAAAAGAGGTCAAACGTGTTGGTAATCTGGCATTTGCTGTAAGTATAGACGGCTTTGAGGAGACTACGGATGCAAGGCGCGGCAACAAGGTATACCAGAGAGTTATGACCGCAATGGAAAAGATGAGGGACGCAGGTATAATCTTTGGTTTCTCAACGACATACATGAGGGGCAACATAGATGAGGTCTCCTCCGATGAGTTTGTAGACCTCATGATAGAAAAGGGCTGCATATTCGGTTGGTACTTTACCTATGTACCTGTGGGCAGAGATGCTGATCCAACGATGATGGCCACTCCTACTGAAAGAGCAAAGATGTACAAGAGGATAAATGAAATTAGAAATACAAAGCCTATATTTGTGCTGGACTTCTGGAATGATGGTGAATATGCCTATGGATGTATTGCTGGCGGCAGAAGATACCTCCATATAAACGCTAATGGCGATGTAGAGCCTTGTGCCTTTGTACACTATGCTACATGCAATATAAAGGACACATCGCTTTTAGATGCCTTAAAGTCGCCTCTAATGATGGAATACAGGAGGCATCAGCCTTTCAATGAGAATATGCTCCGTCCATGTCCGCTTATTGACAATCCGGAAGCGCTGCAGCATATGGTTCATGCATCCGGTGCACACTCTACACAGATGGGTGACCCGGAGGACATAGATGAGTTTTACAAGAAGATTAAACCCCATTCTGATGCGTGGGCAAAAGAGGCCGAAGAACTATGGAAGGAAAGGCAAGAGAAAAATAAGGTATCAAATGAAAACGATGAAGAGGTCGCTGCAGGGGTTGCGGAATAAACCGCATCCCCTTTCTTATTGTTGTATTTTAGCTGTGCATATAGTAATATTATCTTGAAAGATATTTGGAGGCGATATAATGGAGAAGAAAGATACATATGATAAATTATATACCCTTGATGAGGCTTTAAGTTTTAAGAGAAATAATGTTAGAGAAAACTACAGCAGATACATAAACTCCAGTTTTGTGCAAATGCTTTCGCTTTTGCAGTTTGATAAGCACTTTGTGAGGGCAAGTGGTGTCTCTGTATGGGATGAGGATGGCAATGAGTATTATGATTTTTTAGGAGCCTATGGGGCTTTAAATCTGGGTCACAACCCGCCTGAGGTGTGGGATGCAATAGAAAAAGTAAAAAATATGCCTAATTTACTGCAGGCTGCAGTAAATAATTTGCCGGGTGCTCTGGCCCATAATCTTGCCATGATAACACCAGGAAACCTGCAGCGCAGTTTTTTTTGCAACAGTGGCGCTGAGGCAGTGGAGGGTGCTTTGAAGCTTGCCAAAATTGCATCAGGTAAACACAGGATAATATACTGCGGAAATTCTTTCCATGGCAAGTCTGCAGGTGCACTTTCCGTAACAGGTAGGGAGAAATATCAAAAGCCTTTCAGACCTTTGGTTCCTGACTGTGAATCTGTGCCTTTTGGCGACCTTAACAGCCTTGAGGGAAAATTTAAGAAAGGTGATGTGGCCGCATTTATTGTAGAGCCGGTACAGGGAGAGGGTGGTGTGGTTATACCTCCTGATGGATATTTAAAGGGTGTGAGGGAATTATGTACTAAATATGGAGTGTATTTTATTGCTGATGAGGTACAGACTGGTTTTGGCAGGACAGGCAGGATGTTTGCCTGCGAGCATGAGAACGTGGAACCGGATATTATGTGCGTAGCCAAATCCCTTGGTGGCGGTGTGGTGCCTGTGGGAGCATATATTACCACCGACGATATATGGAAGAAGGCCTATGGCACTCAGGAAAAGTGCCTGCTGCACACCTCAACCTTTGGAGGGAATCAGGTTGCAATGGCTGCCGGCATAGCATCTATACAGGCCATAATTGATAAAGACCTGCCGCATCAGGCTGAAGAGAAGGGTAAGTATTTTCTTGAGAGGTTGATGGCCCTGAAGGATAAATCACCTCTGATTAAGGATATCAGGGGTAAAGGGCTTATGATAGGGATAGAATTTAACCAGCCAGAAGGGCTTCTGTCAAAGACGGCAGTAGGGAAGCTGGCTTCAGAGTATACAGGATCTTTGGTGGCTGGTGAGCTTCAAAATAAGTATAGGATAATCACAGCATATACACTGAATAATCCTAATGTGATCAGACTCGAACCGCCCTTGATTGTGACAGAAGAACAGATCGATAGAGTTGTTGATGCTTTAGAAGAGATATTGACCAGTCAAAAGTCTTTTCTTGGACTGGCTATGGCAAGCTCGAAGACGATACTGGGTTCATTCTTCAAATAAAAATCAGAAAAGGGGGGGGAAGGGGCTGTGTGTAGTTTAAAAAATTTATTTATAAAAGGTATGACTTATGAGGAGTTTATAAGTTCATTGACAGAAAATAAGAGAAACAAATTTAAAAGTGTAAGCATAGAGATTGAGACATTTGATTCACCTGTGAAACATGTGCTGGCATTTGCTGAGGGCTGGTGCCCGGACTGTCAGCATAATCTCCCAATACTGAAGGCTATAACAGAGCGGTTTGGCATTGAGCTTAAAATTGTTCCTAAGGAGAATAACGAATATTTCATGGAGGACTTTATTGAGGATGGCCAGGCCAGGATACCCACCTTTGTATTTATGGATGACAATTTCAACATAGTGGGTAGCTGGGTTGAGCGTCCTAAAACAGTAAAACAGCTCTGGAAAGGTGAGACAGATATCAAGGAAAGGTATCTGAACGGTGAATTTGACAGCGAAATAATAAATGAAATTGTAAATATCTTAAAATGATACATCAGGTTGACAAAAAATAAATTATTCAAAAGGTATTGACTGTGATTTTCTCAGGTAATATAATATATGAAAATAACTTGATTAAAAGCATTGAAGGAAAATAGTAAGGTAAGACTTAGATGTAAAGAGAGCGCAGCCGGGGGCTGAAAGCTGTGCCATCGAGGTTGCCTGAACCCATTCCTGAGCTGTGGGCGATGAGCCGCACCGGGTGTCCAGCCGTTAAAAATGGAGGAGTATTACCATGGGGTGTACTCTTTATGAGCCGGGCTTTATAGCCAATTAAGGTGGTACCGCGGAATTTTACCTTCCGTCCTTTAGCAGGATGGGGGTTTTTTTTATTTGCTATTTGAGTGGTTTCAGTAATAAATTGTGCAAAATCTTTTTCCCTACTTCATCTGACAGGTTGCTGGTAGCTACGGTAGCGTTTGCGTAGAAGTTGAAGACAGGATCGATTTACTTCAAGGATGACTTTGGATGTTGTATTTATATGCCAGCATGTTCTGCAGCGGTTTATTATTATACTATGATGGGGGTTGTGATGTGGAAAAGAGAATAGGCTTTATAGGATGCGGTAATATAGCCGAGGCAATAATAAAAGGACTTTTAAATGCGGGTTATGTATCGAAAATGATAACGGCGACAAACAAAGAAAAGACTGAAAGACTTAAATATATTAAGGAGACTTACGGTGTACAGGTAAGCAGGGACAAAAAGGAGGTTGTCGATAACTCTGATTTAATTATCCTTGCTGTAAAGCCCAAGGATGTAGTCGATGCCTTGAGGGATATTCAGATTGGTGACAGGATATTAATATCTGTGGCGGCAGGCATAACTACTGAATACCTGGGAGGTATGTTTAAGGATAATGTAAGGGTCATAAGGGCAATGCCGAATACTTCCTCCATGGTTGGTGAGTCTGTGACAGCCATATGCAGAGGGAGATTCGCCAGCGATGATGACCTTAACTGTGCATATGAGGTCTTTTCATCTATTGGAGAGGTGGCAATACTCGATGAAGAGTACTTTGATATTGTAACAGGGCTTTCAGGAAGTGGACCGGCATATATATACTACATGATGGAGGCTCTGGTAGAGGCTGGTATTAAAAGCGGGCTGGATGCAGGTGTGGCACAGGAACTGGCCAGGCAGACCATTTTTGGCGCAGCAGTCATGCTAAAAAAGACAGGAGAAGACCCATCCAGATTGCGGCTAAACGTTACGTCGCCAGGAGGCACAACCATGGCAGGAATCATGGCACTTGAATCCAGAGGATTTAAGGAGATAATATATAATGCTGTGTATGAAGCCTCCCGCAGGTCGAAGGAAATGAGGGAGAGTATTGGGGCTTAAGTCATGGGACTCTGGCCCTATTTTTGTATTTTAACCACCAGGTTATATAAATGGACGAAATACAGAGATAGCAGATATTAGCTGATAATAAAACGGGATTAACACTTAAAAATGGACTTGCGGGGAAGGGCAGTTAATACTACAATAAAATGTACCACATGAAGTATTGCATACTAAATATTGTGAGGTGGGCATATGAAATTCACAGATAACGCCCTCAAGGTATTAAAGAAGAGGTACCTTGCCAGGGATGAAAATGGTAATGTTATAGAGACACCTGAAGAAATGTTTGAAAGGGTGGCCCGCACCATTGCAGAGATAGACAAAAACTATCCCGATGGTGAAGATGTGAATACCCTGGCAAAAAGGTTCTATGACATGATGATGGAACTTGATTTTCTGCCAAATTCTCCAACCCTTATGAATGCTGGAAGGCCTTTAGGGCAGCTCTCAGCCTGCTTTGTTCTGCCAGTGGGTGATTCGATGGAGGAGATATTTGATGCCATAAAATATGCTGCCATTATCCATAAGAGTGGTGGTGGCACAGGTTTTTCTTTCTCGAGGTTACGTCCAAAGGGAGCTACGGTAAGGACAACAGGTGGTGTTGCATCAGGTCCTGTAAGCTTCATGAGGGTATTCAACTCTGCCACGGAAGCAGTAAAACAGGGAGGTACACGCCGTGGAGCTAATATGGGGATACTGCGCGTTGATCATCCTGATATTCTGGAGTTTATTCAGTGTAAAAGGGATAACAGTGATATAACCAATTTCAATATAAGTGTAGGAATTACGGAGAAGTTCATGGAAGCTGTCCAGAGAGATGAATATTACCCCTTGATAGACCCACACACCGGGAAAGTAGTGAAGACCTTAAGGGCGAGGGATGTATTTGACCTTATAGTAGATATGGCCTGGAATAATGGCGAACCCGGTATAGTGTTTTTAGATAGGATGAATGAGAAGAATCCTACACCGGAGGTAGGGGAGATAGAATCCACCAACCCTTGTGTCACTGGAGATACATGGGTTACCACCAGTGAGGGGCCACGGCAGGTGAATGAGCTTGTGGGGCGCTCCTTTGAGGCAATAGTTAATGGAAAGGCCTATAGCTCTAGTAAAGAGGGATTTTTTAAGACAGGCAGAAAGCCGGTTATGAGGTTGAATACACAGGAGGGTTACTGCTTGCGGCTGACTGAGGATCACCTGGTTTTGCGTGTGGCTGCTAAGACAGATTACCATATAGGAAGTGAATGGGTGCCTGCGAAGGAATTGAGACCTGGGGATAAAATAGCCTTGCATAACCATAGGTCTCTGGCTGATTGGCCTGGTGAACTTAACGAGGATGAAGGCTATCTGCTTGGCCTTTTGGTTGGTGGTAGAATGTTTGGAAATAAGGCTGCTGTTTTATCAGGCCAGTCAAAAGAACGGGTAGTTTCAGATTTTTCCATAAGAAGTGGTATATTTCCCATTAAAGATTTAGCCTTGGAATATGCATCAGAATTACCATACAGTTACAATTTGTCTAGCTGCTTACCAATCGGGGAGGGGAACGAATTTGATATTGAATCAACCAGTGTTAAAACGTTAGCTTTCCATGCGGGTATGCATCTGGGTAAAAAGGCCATTACTTCAGAAATAGAGCGTGCCTCCTCAGATGGTTATCGTGGTTTTTTACGCGGTTTGTTTGATAGCAATGGTACGGTGCAGGGGAATCGAGATACAGGAGTGAATGTTTGTCTTGCTCAAAATGACCTTCAGTTCCTCCAGACTGTTCAGCGTATGCTTCTCCGGTTAGGTATAACAAGCACTATATATAAAGATCAACACCCAACAATGGCGAAGGGACTGTCAAATGATGTTAGGGAGAAAAATGGATATAACATAGGTCCCCAGTATGAGCTGGTTGTCTCGGGAGATAATATATCTCTTTTTAAAGAGCGGGTCGGTTTTGGAGACAAAGAAAAAGCTGAGAGGCTCAATATGCTGCTATCATGTTGTCATTACAAGGCAAATAAGGAAAGGTTTGTAGCCACAGTTTTCTCCATAGAAGATGATGGAATAGAAACGGTATACGATGTTCAAATTCCTGGTATCAATGCTTTTGATGCCAATGGCATTTATGTCCACAACTGCGGGGAACAGCCTCTTCTTCCATACGAAAGCTGTAACCTTGGATCTATCAACCTGTTAAATATGTTAAAGAAAGAGGATAACAGGTATGTAGTGGACAATGGGAAGCTAAAAAGGGTAGTGTACGATGCCGTTCACTTTTTGGACAATGTAATAGATGCCAACAGTTACCCGCTCCCTCAGATAGAGGAAATGACAAAAGCCAATAGGAAGATAGGCCTCGGAGTCATGGGATTCGCTGATATGCTTTTTAAAATGGGTATACCTTACAACAGTGAGGAAGCATTAAAAGTGGCGGAAGATATAATGGAGTTGATTGACAAGACATCTAAGGAGGCCTCGGCAGAACTGGCAAAAAAGAGAGGAGTATTTCCTAACTGGGAAAAGAGTATATATAAAAAGAAGAATCTGCCACTGCGAAATGCCACTACGACGACTATTGCTCCCACAGGAACTATAAGCATAATAGCAGGAGTGTCCAGTGGTATAGAGCCCGTTTTTGCTCTTGTATTTGTAAGAAAGGTCCTGGATAATGAAGAACTTCTGGAGGTAAACCCGGTCTTTAAAGAGGCAGTTGTAAACAAGGGCTTATATAGTGATTCATTAATGAAAAAAATTTCTTCAATGGGTTCTTTGAAGAATATAGACGGTATACCTGATGACATAAAGAGGATATTTGTCACTGCCCTTGATATAGATCCATATTGGCATATATCTATGCAGGCTGCCTTCCAGAAGCATGTGGACAATGCAGTTTCTAAGACTGTAAACTTTAGACATGATGCGACAAAAGAAGATGTAAAGGAAGCATATATTCTGGCATATAAGCTCGGATGCAAAGGAGTAACCATATACAGGGATGGCAGCAGGGATACGCAAGTGCTAAACATAGGAAGAGCAAGCGGTGAAAGGGATGAAAAGGTAAAAAATAAGGACGAAGAGGTCGTTGTGCCTCGCGAGAGGCCTCAGATAACAAGGGGTATAACTGAAAAGGTCAGGGTCGGGTGCGGCAACCTTTATATTACTGTGAATTATGATGAGAATGGAATATGTGAAGTGTTCACCAATGTAGGTAGGGCAGGGGGGTGCCCGTCACAATCTGAAGCAACTGCCAGGTTAACCTCCATCGCTCTGAGGTCCGGTATAGATGTCAAAGAACTGGTCGGCCAGTTAAGAGGTATACGTTGCCTTTCGACAATAAGGCAAAAAGAAAGGGATAAAAGGATAAAAGTACTCTCGTGTCCGGATGCTATAGCAAGGGTCATCGAGAAAGTTATGAATATGAAAGAAGAGGATGATGTCGAGGAGGCGAACACGGCTGTGGAAAACATAAATTATAATCCGGATAATTCTGGAACACCTCGCATTAATACTGTAACCTGTCCAGAGTGTGGGAGCAAGATAGAGCACGAAAGTGGATGTGTTATTTGTCCAAATTGCGGCTATTCTAAATGCGGTTAAAAAAATTCGCCATATGGCGAATTTTTTTTATTTAATTTACAGAACTTTTATGATATCATATCAAAAAAAGACACATTCTGACACACATAAGAGTTATAATAAATACTAATGATGCAATAAAATATAATGGGGTTGATGTTTAAATGATGGAGAGGAAAACTTCATTTAATTATCTGATTAGCACAATTGGCATAGGTATAGTTGCAGTAGATGCTGTTGTCAGTAATGGACTAATCGATGTTGACCCGTGGGGATTTCTATTTTTTGCTGCTTTTTTTCTTTTGATGGAGCAGTTTCCCATCTATTTTGGTGATATTAAACTCAGTTTATCTACAATAGCAATCATCACCACATATATGTTATGGGGAAATATCCCGGCCTCAGTGCTTGCTACGACTGGAATATTTATTGCCTCACTGATAGAGGGCAAGGGTTTGATATCAATTGAAAATGCAGGACTTTATGCCCTTTCATATTATACTGCAGGTGCAGCGGTTCATGTCTTTGTTGAAAATTTTTTACCTTACAGACTGGTCTACACCTTTTATATAATCCTTTATGTTCTAATATCTTTTATAATAAACTATATTGTATTGTATATTTTTTTAGTCAATAAGAATAAATCAGCATTCAGAGAATACTGGGGAGAGAGCACCTTATGGGAGATGCTTTCGTATATATTGATAATCCCGTCCGGCATAATCCTGGCCTTATTGTATTATTTAGAGGGCATACTTTTTACGGCTGTTGGTTCTATCTTTATATTAATACTGGAGTATATTTTTTCACTTTTAAGAAAGTTGATATATATAAACAGAAAGTATACTGCTCTGTACGAAATGGCCACCCTCATTAACTCTAACCTTGAGCTTAAAGAAACCTGTGAAATGGTTTTAAATACCATTTCCAATGTTATAAGGTATTCTTTTGCGGGGATATATTTAAAGAGCAGTGACGGGGTTGAGGTGGAATTGGTAGCTTCAGTTTTTAATGATGGATTTGAAGAGGTCAAGGTCATAAGGAGCTGTGACGAAGGTATAGTAGGCAAATGCATAACCCTTGGTACCGCTGAGCTATGTCAGGACCTTCGCCTCTCCGGAGATTTTAAGACTGATGACATTGCCAGGTTTTATAAATGCTGTATTGCTTTACCTTTAAACTATAATGATGAATCATTTGGGTGTATAATTATATGCCACAGGGATGAGAGGGTATATACACAGGATGATATGAATATCCTTACAGCGCTTGCCAAGCAGACATCCATTGCCATACAAAATGCAAGAAAATTTGAAGAGATCTCTATACAGGCTATTACTGACTCATTGACTACAGTATATAATAAGGGTTTTCTAAACATTATTCTTTCAAATATAGTAAAGAGCTGTGAAGTTGAAAAACGACCAATCAGTCTTATAATGTTTGATGTTGACCATTTTAAGCGGGTGAATGACACCTATGGACATCTTGTGGGAGATGAAGCCTTAAAAGAAGTGGCGAGACGCATCAAAGATAATGTAAGGGAAAATGATGTAGTTGCAAGGTTTGGTGGAGAGGAATTTGTTGTGGTTTTGCCTGGCCTTAAGAGCAGTGATGCTTTTCTGGTAGCGGAAAGAATAAGAAATGCTATATCATCTGTACCTATATCTACACAGGCTGGCGATATATACCTTACCATTAGCGGCGGAATAGCTGAGTTTCCTTTTACAGCAGAGTCCCCGGAAAAACTAATACAGTACGCTGATAGGGCCCTTTATGTGGGCTCAAAGATGGGTGGCAGGGATAGGGTCACCGTGTATGAGATATGAAGTATAGGTACTGAGAAAATTGGCATTCTCCTATGTTTTTATGGAATATGGACAGTATTTATTAATTAAAGAAAAATTAATATTTAAAAGAGGATATTTTGATTTTTTATAGAATATCTTTATTAACACCTAAGGGACAAGGGGGATGAATATGAAAGGTTACAAACCAACTTCCATACGAAATGCAGGTATATTTGCCCATGGAGGGGCTGGGAAGACCACATTATCGGAAGCATTGTTGTATGAGGCCAAGGCAATAGATAGGATGGGCAGGGTGAGTGAAGGCAACACCACCATGGACTATGACCCGGAAGAAATTCAGAGGCAGGTATCCGTATCATGTGCAATAGCACCATTGGAGTGGAGAGATACCAGGATTAATCTTATAGATACCCCTGGCTATTTTGACTTCGAGGGTGATGTGGTGGCTAGCCTCAAGGCTGTTGACTTTGGTATAGTGGTTGTATGTGCCTCATCAGGGGTTGAGGTAGGCACAGAAAAAGTGTGGACACATCTTGATAAAGCGGATCTACCGAAGGTTGTTTTTATCAATAAGATGGATAGAGAAAATGCAAACTTTGATAATACCTTAAGCCAGCTTAAAGATGTCTTTGGCAACAGTGTGGTTGCTTTGGCACTTCCCATAGGAAGGGAAGCAGGCTTCAAGGGCTATGTAGATTTATTGAGCATGAAAGCGTTTATCCGTGATGGCAATAAAATGAGAGAGACAGCCATACCGGATGATATGGCGGACACTGTGAGCTCTGCCAGAGATATACTGGTGGAGGCTATCGCAGGTACAGATGAAGGACTTATGGAAAAATTCTTTGATGGCGAGGAGCTCACCTGTGAGGAACTAAAAAGCGGCCTTAAAGCGGCATTATTAAACAGAGATGTAGTACCGGTTTTGGTTGGCGCCGGACAGCAGGGAATAGGGACTGATGCTCTGTTAGATTTCATCGTTGACTATGCCCCATCTCCTGTAGATAGAGGACCTGTCAAGGGCATAGATCCTTCAAATGGTCAGGAGATATTTAGAAAACCCGAAGAGGCTGAACCATTCTCCGCCTTTGTGTTTAAAACAATAGCAGACCCGTTTGTAGGCAGGTTATCTATATTCAGGGTGGTTTCTGGGGAGATATCAAGTGATACCAGCGTGTATAATCCAAATAAGGACACCATAGAAAAATTAGGGCAGCTTTATTTAATTAAGGGGAAAAAACAGATTGCTGTGGATAGATTAATAGCAGGGGATATAGGGGCAGTTTCAAAGCTGGTTGCAACATCCACTTCAGACACACTTTGCGATGTCAACAGTAAGATAAAATATCCTCCGATAGAGTTTCCGGAACCATCCCTTGAGATGGCTATTGAACCAAAGTCAAAGGGTGATGAGGAAAAGATTAATTCAGGGCTTTCCAGGCTTACAGAGGAAGATCCAACCTTTATAGTGGAAAGGAACGTTGAGACAGGTCAGACTATTATCAAAGGAATGGGCGAACTTCATATAGAGGTTATAGCCAAAAAACTTATGAATAAGTTTGGGGTAGACTGTGTATTGACACAGCCGAAGATTCCATATAGAGAGACTATAAGGGGCAAGGCCCATGTGGAGGGCAAACATAAAAAGCAGACCGGCGGTCACGGGCAGTATGGTCATGTATGGATAGACTTTGAACCTACATCAGAGGGTGACTTTATATTTGAGGAGAAAATTTTCGGTGGTGCTGTACCAAAGCAATATATACCGGCAGTTGAGAAGGGACTCAGGGAGTCAATTAAGGAAGGAGTTTTGGCAGGCTATCCGGTAGTCAATGTCAAGGCTACACTGGTGGATGGCTCCTACCATCCTGTGGACTCATCGGAAATGTCGTTTAAGATAGCTGCCTCCTTAGCGTTTAAAAAAGGAATGGAGCAGGCAGATCCTGTACTTTTGGAACCTGTGATGCATGTGGAAGTGCTTGTACCTGAGGATTATATGGGAGATGTTATAGGTGACATCAACAGAAGGCGCGGCAGGATACTTGGGATGGAACCTAAGGATGGGTTGCAGCTTGTAATAGCAGAGGTGCCACTGGCAGAAATGTATAAATATGGGGCTGACCTCAGGTCTTTTACCCATGCGAGAGGTTCGTTTAAAATGTGGTTTGAGAGGTATGAGGAGGTACCGGCCCATATAGCCGAAAAAATTATAGAAAAGGCAAGGGCAGAAAAAGAGGAAGAGAGGTAGTGCAGAATTTTTTATGTCAGCTGACAGAGAAACTGGGGGTTATACGTAGAAGGATTACCTTTTCAAAGACGCTCGTGTATATGGATACTTTTGTGTATATAGATATCAAAAAAGTCCGGGTTACCCGGACTTTTTTGATATCAATTCATGAATTTTATTGTGCCAGATTAAAGCGATTCCTCATAAATCTTTGAAATCACTTCTTCTGTAGCTTCTACTGGAGCTACGGAAAGCAATCCGTCAAGAGATGGTGTGGTTTTGCCAGCTTAACGAGAGTGGGGATATCATCCCTTGTAAATCCAAAGTCTGAGAGCTTTTCAGTGTATCCCACATTGAAGAGCCATTCTTCAACCTTTTTAGAGACATAGTCTGCTTCAGCGGAGAGACCTTTCAGGCCAGGCACAATGGGGCTATAGACATCTGCCAGTACTTCTGCGGCAGCATGGTAAATGGTCTCTATGACTGCAGGTAGTATTGCTCCCAGGCCGAGACCATGAGCTATTTCTGGCTTTACTGCACTTAGTGGGTGCTCTAAGGCATGGGTGAAATGGAGTAGCCCATTATCAAAAGAGATGCCTGCCAGAGCTGATGCATATAGTAAATAATATCTTGCTGTCAGGTTTTCAGGGTCGTTTATAGCGGCAGGAAGGTAGCGGACTATCAACCTCACCGTCTCTCTCACTGTAAGGATACTGTAAGGTGATGCCACAAGAGTTGTGGCAGCTTCAGTAATGTGGTTTAAAGCGTCTACAGTAACTGATATTGTTTGCTTTTTACCGAGTTTTGTCATGAGGGCTGGATCGTCTATAGCGTACATTGGATAAATGCAGTCATAAGCAATGGCAGGTTTGTAATTCTTTTCTGAGACGGTAGCTACTGCAAACCTGTCCACCTCTGTGCTGGTTCCATGAGTCAGATTGATTGCTATAATGGGAGCTGCCTTTTCCGGAGCAAACTTTCCTTCGTATAATTCTCTTGCAGTTTTATCGGAATATTCAAGAAGTACAGCCACACTTTTGGCTGTATCAATGGGGCTGCCACCGCCAATTTCGATAACTGCTTTTGCACCGGATTCACGACCGATTTTAACCGCCTCATCGACCATATCTACAGTGGGATTGGGTCCGACCCCGTCATATAGAGAATACAAAAATCCTGATTCTTCAAGGGCTGGTCTTACTTCATCTCAGGCTCCGCTGGTTTTGTATGAGCCTTTTCCGGTAACGAGTATAACGTTGTTTATTCCCTTGCTTTTTAAGACATCCAAGATGTCTTTTATCTTTTTTATGCTTCCTATGCCAAAATATATGATGTTCCTACAACGAAGCTCAAAGACCCTGTTAGTATTTATCTTGCTTTCCCACATTTTAACAGCCTTCTTATGCATTTTATTCTCGTACATAATTGTAATCCTATGTTAAAAAAATATCAATATCTATTTGAAATATTTTTTAAAGTCAATATAGAGTTGATGTAACAATGTACTTAGAAAATTTAAAAATTCTGGTGGAATTTTACGATAGAATGGGGTATAATATTTGTGAGGGGGCAAGATGTATATACCGGTATAGCAGGGTAGAGAACAAAATGCATTATAACAAAAATTGAGGATATTTCGACTGTATCCAGTTCGTTTTATAGAGAATAGGTTGCTAATTTACAAAAAAGAGGTTTATGTCGCATCACCGATTACAAAGATGGAAAATTCAAGTGCTCTTGTAGATGTTTTGACTACTGCATAAATACCTGCTGGATTTTCAGATGACCTTGTCTGAACTTATGGATGCCTCTGAGACATATATACAAACGGTGCCTCCCGCTCAGGACATTCTCATAACTATAGGAGTGCATCTAAACATTTTTATAGAACTTTTAAGAAGAGTGCCCTGTACCAATGCCGAGCTTTGCGCGCGTCCATGGGGGATTCATTCATGGATAAGTACAGCATTTTTAAATAAAATAAATAAATTCTGTAAGAAACAAAGAGCATACAATACGTATTTACACGACCTTTTTGTTCGATGTTAAAAGGCAAGGTTGAATTGGTAAATGAATTTATTGTGCATTTTATGGTAGAAGTATTGGGGTATGAATTGATTTTGGATACTATACTTTTTGCATTTCCAGAGGAAATATGGTTCCTGAGTTAAACGAACTCTTCGTGTATGTGGCAGGACACGTTAATTTAAATGGTGATAGGGTGGCAATAAAAAAATGGGAGGGGTGTAGGATGCTGATTGAGAAAAGCTGCAAAGAATTTGTGGAGGTACTAGCTTCAAAGGAACCAGTGCCAGGAGGGGGTGGTGCCGCCGCCCTTGTGGGAGCCATTGGCATGGCATTGGGCAACATGGTGGGCAACCTTACGGTAGGTAAAGAAAAGTATAAAGATGTGGAGGAAGAAGTAAAGGGCATCATGGAGGAAGCCACAGTTCTTCAGGAAAGGCTGCTTGCGCTGGTGGACAGAGATGCGGAATGCTTCAAAGAGGTGGCAGAGGTATATAAGATGCCGAAGGGCACCGAAAGTGAAAAGAAAGCCCGAGATGAGGCCATGCAGGTTGCGCTGAAAAGGGCGTGCACCGTGCCGCTGGATATCATGAAGAATACGGGCGAAGCCATAAGACTTCAGAGAAGGTTGGCGGACATTGGTTCAAAACTGGCTATAAGCGATGTGGGAGTTGGGGTGCTTTGTTTGAAGGCCGCTCTTTTGGGCGGCAAGCTCAATGTGGACATCAATCTAAAGGACATAAAAGACGAGGAATTTGTGAAAAAGTGTCAACAGGAGATGGATCTTCTGATAAAACACGGCGTTGAAGTGGCGGATGAGACAATAAGCATAGTGGAACAAAGACTGAAAAACTAAGGGTAATTCAGGACGGCACATTCAATTAATCTTTCAAAGAGGAGGTTAAAAAATGGGAAATATATTGAATGGTAAAGAAGTGGCTGAGGCTTTAAAGCAAAAATTGAAGGTAGAGGTGGATGAGCTTCGCAAAAAAGGGGTTGTCCCTACCCTTTCCATCGTGATAGTTGGGGATAGAGCGGATTCTGCTGCCTATATCAAAGGAGCAGTAAAAAGGTGCGGCGAAATCGGTATTGAGTGCAATGTTACCGAGCTGCCCCAGGATTTGAGCCAGAACGAGTTTATAGAGGTAATTCATCGACAAAATGCTGATAAAAAAATACATGGCATTATGATTATGAGGCCACTGCCTTCGCAAATTTCAGAAGATGTGGTAAAATATGAGATATCGCCTGCTAAAGATGTGGATTGTTTTAACCCCATAAACGTCAGCAAAGTTATGAGTGGTGAAGAAGGTGGCTTTGCGCCCTGTACACCTTCTGCAGTAATGGAGATATTACATCATTATGGTATAGACCCTAAAGGGAAAAAGACCGTCATCGTTGGCAGAAGCATGGTGGTGGGAAGGCCGCTGGCTATGATGCTGCTTAAAGAAAACGCTACCATAACCATATGCCATACCAGGACTATAAATCTTGCAGAAGAAACGTCGAGAGCGGAAATATTGATTGCCGCTGCTGGAAAAATCAAAATGATTAAAAAGGATATGGTAAAAGAGGGTGCTGTAGTCATAGATGTAGGGATAAATTTTGACGAAAATGGCAGGATGTGCGGCGATGTAGATTTTGATGAAGTAAGTCCTGCTGCAGGAATGATAACGCCGGTTCCAGGCGGCGTAGGGGCGGTAACCTCCACAGTCCTGGCAAAACATGTGATAGAGGCCTGCAAAATGCAAAGTTAGTGGAATAGTATGTCTTCTTATGAACCGGAAAAGGGGGTACGTTCCTTAATATGCTTTTTCTGTGATAATATGAGAGGAGGTAAATCAATGGTTATTACACAGCCGAAGTCTTTTTCGGATATTTTAGAGTTTTTAGAGGGCAAAAAGAATATTTTTATAACAGGCTGCACCCTCTGCGCCACTTCATGCATGACTGGTGGAGAAAAAGAAATTCTGGCCATGAAGGAACGGCTCGAGAAAGAAGGTAAAGAGGTTACAGGATATGCAGTGCTGGACCCATCATGTCACAAACTCCAGACCCGGTCCACTTTAAAAAAATACAAACAGGCACTGGATTCAACAGATGCCATACTATGTATGGCGTGCGGCGATGGTGCTCAGACGATAGCAGAGGTTGTAGACGTTCCGGTATACCCAGCAAATGACACCATGTTCATCGGAGAGGTGGAAAGAATTGGACATTTCAGTGAAGCTTGCAAGGCATGCGGTCAGTGCGAGTTGGGGTGGACCGCCGGCATCTGTCCCATCACCCGCTGCGCAAAAAGCCTCTTGAATGGTCCTTGTGGTGGCTCAAGGAATGGAAAATGTGAAGTCAATCCAGAGAATGACTGTGCATGGGTTTTGATATACAATAAATTAAGAGAGTCAAATGAGCTTGATCGATTGTTAGAAATCAAAGACCCAAAAGACTATAGCAAAGCTGCAAATCCCCGAAGGGTAACCATTGGCAGATAGTTAGGAAGGAGGAAGGACTATGGGTCTTGCTCAAAAACTGGAAAGTGGTGGTTTTGCTGTAACTGCAGAAATGGCTCCTCCTAAAGGCACAGATTTTAGCAGGTTTAGACAATGTGCTAGAGGAGTAAAAGGCATGGTGGATGCTGTTAATGTAACTGATTTTCAGAGTGCTGTGGTTCGCGCCTCGTCCCTGGGTGCATCTGTAATACTTGTGGAAGAAGGTTTAGAGCCGGTGATGCAAATAACTGGCAGAGACAGAAACCGCATAGCTATCCAAGGGGAGCTGTTGTCTGCTGCTGCTCTGGGCATTAAAAATGTACTGGCTTTGACTGGTGACCATCCTTCGGTTGGCGATCACCCTCAGGCAAAAGGCGTATTTGAAATGGATTCTGTAAATATCTTACAGACGGCCGTCACGCTGATGTCAGGTAAAGATCTAGCGGGAAACGCCCTTGCGGGGACGCCGCAATTTTTTCTGGGAGCAAGTGTAACACCGGTGTATGATCCCATCGAACTTCAGGTTTTGAAAATGAAGAAAAAAATCAATGCCGGTGCGAAATTTTTTCAAACTCAGGCTGTTTACGATATTGAATTGTTTAAAAAATTTTTGGAGGCAGCAAGGGGTATAGAGACAAAGATATTGGTTGGAGTGATTCCACTAAAGTCTCCAGGGATGGCCAATTATATGAATAAGAACGTACCTGGAATATATGTTCCTGAAGAAATCATCGAAAGGCTCAGGAAGTCACAGGATAAGGTTAAGGAAGGACTAAAGATAGCTGCTGAATTCATAAATGAAGTAGTACAGCAGAAATTATGCGATGGTGTACACATAATGGCTGTTGGGGCCGAAGAAAATGTTCCGGAACTGCTGGAAATGTGTGGTTTTAAGAAGACGGAATAAATTTAAGGGAAAGGGGGATTTAATATGACAAAAAGAATTGTGTTTATAGGTGCCGGCCCAGCAGGTTATGTAGGGGCTATTAAAGCGGCCAAAATGGGTGCTGAGGCGATTGTGGTTGAAAATGACAGAGTAGGAGGTACGTGCCTGAATCGAGGCTGCATACCCACGAAAGCGCTTTTGGCCTCCAGCGATGTTCTGACTGCCATTAAGGAATCTGAAGAATTTGGAATTCACATAGATGGCAAGATAACCCCTGATTTTGCTGCTATAATGGATAGAAAAGATAAGATAGTGGAAAGGCTAGTAAATGGAATAGAATTCCTTTTCGAAAAAAACAAGGTTAAGATGATAAAAGGAATCGGGAAAATTACAGATAGAAATGAAGTTACAGTAATAAAGGATGACGGCTCATCCGAGGTTTTGAAAGCCGATGCCATAGTTGTGGCTACCGGTTCTTCCCCTGCAAAGATACCTATTTTCCCATATGACGGCAAAAAGGTGCTTTTTAGCGATGAGGTTCTTAACCTCCGGACATTGCCTTCTAGCATGATAATAGTTGGAGCAGGCGTCATTGGATGCGAATTTGGCATGTTCTTTAACAATATGGGAACTGAAGTTACCGTGGTGGAAATGATGGATCATGCTTTGCCTCTGGAGGACAGAGAGATAGGACGCGAGATGGAAAGGGTATTTAAGAGGAAGAAAATAAAACTTATGCTGAGCGCAAAGATAGTAAAAGTCGAAACAACCGACAATGGGGTAAAAGCATTACTTGAAAGTGGAGAAGAGATAGAAGCAGAAATGATGCTGGTAGCTATTGGTAGAAAAGCAAATATCCAAGACCTGGGCCTGGAACAGGTAGGGGTACGGACAGAAAATGGTAGAATCCCTGTTGATGAGTTTATGATGACAAATGTGGAAGGCATTTACGCTGTAGGTGATGTGGTCCCCGGACCGCAGCTGGCTCATCTTGCCTCTGCAGAGGCGGAATGTGCTGTGGAAAACATAATGGGGAAAAAGTGCATCATGGATTATTCTGCTGTTCCCAGAGGTGTTTTCACTGATCCAGAGGTGGCCGGCGTAGGTCTTACTGAGGAAGAGGCTCTTTCACGGGGATATACCATCAAAAAAGGAACATTTGATTTCAGAGGGCTTGGGAAAGCTCAGGCCATGGGTCAGCTTACTGGAAAGGTAAAAGTGATAGCCGATGAAAAAACTGGAAAGATATTAGGGGCATCCATAATAGGTCCCCATGCCACAGACCTCATCCAGGAACTGGTGGCTGGCATAAAATACGGCCTTACGGCAGCAGAGCTGGGTATGGCAATTCATTCGCACCCAACCCTGTCGGAGGCGGTCATGGAAGCTTTAAAAGACGTAAATGGTGATGCAATCCACAAAGTATGAAAGTATGAACTTCATGGAGGCGATTACATGGCATATACAATAGCGGTGGCTGGCAAGGGGGGTACAGGAAAGACAACAATTGCAGGATTTTTGGTGGATTTTCTGGTAAGAAATAAAATGACACCTGTTCTGGCTGTTGATGCTGACCCGAATTCCAATTTGAACCAGGTACTGGGTGTGGAAGTTGAAACCACGCTGGGAGAAATCAGAGAGGAAATAAGCGTAAACAACAGAGATGGCAAACTTCCCAGCGGCATGTCGAAAGCCGACTATATAAATCTAAAACTTCAACAAGCCGTAATCGAAGGCCATGGCTTCGACCTCATGGTCATGGGAAGGCCCGAGGGATTAGGGTGTTATTGTTTTGCCAACGGCCTTTTGAGGGAAGCTACCGACAGACTGTCGGACAGTTATAAATTTATGGTGATTGACAACGAGGCGGGCCTTGAGCATCTAAGCCGACGCACTACAAAAAAAGTAGATTTAATGTTTGCCGTAAGCGAGTGTTCAAAAAGAGGAATTGACGCTGCAGCGAGGGTAAAAGGTCTGATAGAAGAACTTTCTCTGGATGTAAAAGACCTTTACCTCATAATAAACAGAGTGCCAGAAGACGGTGTCCCAGATGAAATAAAGGAAGTCGCCAGCAGTTACGGTCTGAAACTGGCCGGCACCATCCCACTAGACAGTCATATTTTTGATTACGACAACCGTGGCATACCGCTGGTGCAGCTACCCAACGATGTACCTGCTCGGGAAGCAGCCGAAAAGATATTTGATTTCTATTTAACGCCTGTAAAAACTCTTTAA
>NZ_VTPS01000027.1 GCF_008274215.1 Calorimonas adulescens
TATTTTAAATATACACTAATTCATAAGTTCTTACTTTTAGTAGAATGGGGAAATAATGCCATGCCAAATATCAAGGAAAAAGCAATCCGAATTATATTATTTTTTATTTTAGGAATCTTTTCTGGATTCCTGGCAAAATATGTTGATACTATACCTTCTAATGGTGCAATTGGCAGTTTAATTAACATAATTAGCAATATAAGTTCCAGAATTGGAATATGGGTTTTTATTGCCACTATTATTGCTGCATGGAGCAGAACACCCAGAGCAGGGGCAATTCATGTTTTTACCTTTTTTGCGGGAATGCTTCTGGCTTATTACATATATTCAATGAAGTTATTTAACTTCTTTCCAGTATATTATTTTGTTCGTTGGGGATTAATTGCCTTAATATCTCCGATGGCTGCATATGCTGTCTGGTTTAGCAGGGGGAGTGGATGGTTTGCAGCACTGTGTGCTGCTCTTCCTATTGGGCTGCTGGTTTCAGAAGGGTATAACTTTCTTTATACATTTTCCCCAGTTTCAGGATTTTATTTGATTGCTGCTATCATACTGTTTTGCATTTTACCGAAAAACAAATATCAATATTTAAAGGTATTGATATTTACAATATTAACATCAGTATTACTCAGTAAATTTGATGTGTTGTCCTATATAATTGGCGGATTATAAAAGAAGAATGCAATGTATAAAAATTAATAAAAACAAAGGAACTTGAAAGGAATAAATATTATGATGAAGACCGTTTGTTTGCAAGACTGGGTACTTAAAATAGATGTTGAAAAAACAAAAGAATACTATGACAGCATAACAGTTGAAGAAGGCTGTGACTGTGATTACTGTAAGAATTATATAAAGAATTGTAAAACTTTTTCGCAAGAAGTGCTGGACTTTTATACAATGTTAGGGATTGACCCTCAAAAAGAAGGGGAATTTATGGAGTTTGAAACGGATACTGATGAGCATTTATATATGGGATTCTATCATTTGGTAGGAGAAATCATTAAAAAGCCTAGTAAGAAAGCAAAAAAATGGGATGATTTAAATATTATAAGAGTTGATAATATGAAGTTTACATTCACTGATGAATTAGACCTTGTACCAGAAGATTTTCCAAAGCCAGTCATTCAACTGGAATTTGAAGTTGTGCTGCCGTGGCTGCTGGAATAAAAATGCATATATAAAAATCAATATATATGAAGTATATTTTAAGATTGAACTTATTATATACTGATGACACAAATTAAAGTTTTTATATAAAAATATGAAATTAAAAATTAGTGCTTTATAAAAGGAGCGTATTGGATTGAAAAGACTTAAAAAATCGGGGATAATGCTTGTTATTATTTTAGTTTTATCAAGTGTGTGCATAATTATTTCAATGAGTAAATTTAACACACCGAATTTTATTAAGAGTGGAATGGGAATTGCTAAAATAATGTTAACTGATGCAGAAATTGTACAAATTCAACAGTATCCACAAGTTTATTTGGCTAAACCAGATAATGCACAGCAGACATTGATTAATTTTATGGAACAGCGAGGATATAAATATTTAGAGGATGAACGAATGGCTTCTACATTAGTATTTGGAAATGAAACATCTAAAAATTATATTGAGTTTTCTGTTAATGGTTATTACTCAAAATGGGTATTTAGGGAGTAGTAAAAAATATAAGTACTAACAGAAATTTTATTGAAATAAATTAGATATTCATTACAAATAAAGTTCATAATGTGCTGATATTACTTATAGTCGTAGCATTAATTTGTTATACTACATCATTGATTTATTGTATAAAAATGGATTTAAGTAGAGGTGATACCGTGGCAAAGCATGAGTTTGGAATAATAGATTTTTTTGAAGAAAATAAATGGTATAGTGAGTATGAACCTGAAAAGTATAATTGCATTTCAGTTGACGATGATTTACTGGAAGAATTGATTGGAAAGTATATTGAAGAATTAATGAAAGTAGAAACATATTTTCAAATTACAACTCAGCCAGGACATGGGCTAGATTATTGTGGAGTAACACTCATCCCACCAACATCTCTCAAACAATTTAGAGATGTTATTACCAAGGCAAATAGTTACTATCAATCGCAAGACCTTCAATTGCTTATTAAAAAGGTATCTGATGCAATAATAGAAAATAAATATTTAATTCATTACGGCATATAAGTAGTATTCTTTTTTTATATATAATATATAAAGTCAAAGTTAATTTTACCTCTGGACCCTTGCTACTATCTTTTTGGTCCGATATAATGGGTCAAAAGAGGTGGTCTAATGAAAGCAGTAAGGTGTAATAGTAAATTCGCATTGGAAGAAAAAGAAGTCTATGAAAAAAACAAATATGATTTTAAGGTTCAAGTAATTCATAATATTGTATATGTTTACTCAATGATGGACTTATGGATAATACAGAGAGTTGGAGAGAAGAAATTTTACCTTTATCATTAAAATAAGAAGTTTGGAACAAAAAATTACCATTTTCAAATTGAATTGACTTGTCTTGAGGATGCTTTTATGTACATTCATAAGCATGATAAATATGTTTTACAGGAGAAGTGGTCAATACCTCCAAAACTAAAGAATGCATATAAAAAAGCCCGAAAGAGGGAGAAGAGTTAAGGGATTAAGGGATAATTACTAGAAAAAGGTTATCCTTTAATCCTTATTATTTCTCATATATCACTTGGATTGGAACTGTTATATAATTCAGATTTTAACCTTTTTATGTAACCATAGAGCATTTTGATAATCTCAATCAACTTTTCATCCAGAGCATTATATTGTTCTCTTGAAATATAATTATTTTGAAATGCAGTAAGAAGATGATTCCTAGATTCTCCACAACTGCCCAAAGCAGCATTTGCGTGGAACAATTCTCTTTTTATGAATAATTGGGTATTTCCCTCGGCAATATTTGCCCCAATACTGCGGCTGGCTCTAATTAATTGGTCAACAAGCCTATACTGCTCATATCCTGGGAAACTTTTAACCAATTCCCCTATTTCCTGTTCTAAGGCATTTGCCTTCTGCCAGACCTTAAGCGTCCTAAAATCCTTTATTACTAAACTTTCACTCATAAAGTTCATCCTTTCATAATTTGATTTTTTACATTATACGGATTGTTAGGGGCAAGTCAATTTTTAATGCTAGAATTTTTGTAAAGTAATCCTTGAAAGGTAAAAGGGTTAAGGGGCTATAAGGGGCTATATAATACATTATTAATTCTTAGTCCATGTACCTTGTGACTAATACCCTAAACTAGTTTTTGTCGCTTTAAAATCTATATAGGTACAGTAATATCAAGGGTTTCATGGGATTTACTAAATACATATATAATAAGAAAAGGGATAAGAAGAAAGGGAAAAGGTTTTAGGGAAAAGATGATAAAAACACTTGAAAATGAATTTGATGATTTAATATAAAGTAACTGTTCACGAATAATAAGGCATTTTACAATAGCATGATTGAAAACCTCCGTATCGTTTATATTTTTAGTATGCTTACCAATTCAGGTAAGCAATTTTTTGCAAAACAGACTTGAATTTTTAAAGAATGATTTATTAAAAGAACTATAAAGAACTAAATTACAAGATTGGAGGAATTGTAATGAGAAACAGGATTTTATTAGGCCTTGACAATGGAAACAAGTGCACAAAAACAAGTGAAGGTTATATCAGTGAGGCGGGATTCATAAAATCTAATAATGAACCAATCTCAACAAGCAACTTGTTAATTTATGAAGGTAAGTTTTACAGTATCGGGAACAGCAGATTAAGTGTTCAAATGGATAAGACAGTCAATCAGGATGCTTTCATCTTGTCGTTGCCTGCAATTGCAGATGCGATAAATAAAGCAGGAGTAGAAGGTGAGGTAGATGCAATCCTGGGAGTAGGGCTCCCGATTGTCAGTTATGGAACTCTTAAGAAAAAGTTTCGGGAATACTTCTTAAGACGGGACATAGAATTTAATTTTAACAAAAAAGATTATAAAATAAATATTATTGATTGCAGGGTGTATCCGCAGGGGTATTCTTCACTGATTACGGTATTCAACAGTTATCGAAATCTGCTGTGCAATGTTATCGATATTGGTGGATATACAATTGATTTTTTCAGAGTAGAAAATGGAATCATAGATGTTTCAGCATGCTATTCGCTTCCCAACGGAATCATCACATTAATTGTCAATATACAGCAGGAACTTCTTAAAACAAATATCAGACTTACGGAAATACAGATACAGGAGATTGTAGCAGGAAAAGAACCAGTTCTATTCGAGGCTGATATTATGGAAGTGATTAAAGTGATGTCAGAAGAGTATGTAGAAAATATATTAGCGAAAATTGAGGAATACGGATTTGAATTTAGAAATCCTAGCATCTTTACAGGCGGAGGAAGCATGATGCTTCAAAAATTCATTGAAAAATGTAGTAGGGTTAAGTATGTGGATTTTCTTGACCAGTTTGCAAATGCACGTGGTTATAAGATTTTGTTAGAGCAAGAATTAAGAAGGTGCTATCAATGACAACAAAACGAATAAACCTCTCTTTTTCCATAGATAGAGAGGATGACTTGAAGGTATATAGAATACTTTCTGAACAAAAATATAAAACAGATTATGTTATTAATGCAGTATTAAGTTATATAGGAGAAAGGGATAAGGGTTTTGACAAGGAAAAAATAAAGGAGGCTGTGAAAGAAGCAATAGAAAAATGTGGAGGTATTTCTATAGAAAACAAGGGAAAAGAGAATAATAGTTGCGTACAACATGAATTACCTGACAATATATTTGATATGTTTGATAATCTATAGCCTTTAATCTTTACAAGCAGTGAAGTTTAAGACTTCCTGCTTTTTTCTTGGATAAAAGTATAGGTGGACAGATATTGAATAATCCATAATTTCCTTAGGTTAAGCCTTATTTCTCCTTACCCCTTTCTCCTAATTCCTTATTCCATAATACAAAGTCCCAAAAAGAACTGGAATAAAAAGTTAGGAACTATAAGGAACTAAGGTTTGATAGATAATTGAATATATAGGCAGACCCTTTACAAATAATATGCCATATGTTATTTTATTATTTTAAATACAGGTATTCTGGAAGTAGTTAATAAGCGGGTAAAATAGAGGAAGTTATTGCTTTAATGCAATCTATTTCCTCTATTTTATTTTTGTATAATTTTAAAAGGATAATATTATTACATTTCTGGTATTTAGAAGGGTAAAAGTGGCATTTAGAATCGTTACTCTTATATAGAAAACTAATAAGAATGAATTATTAGAAACCAACCTTTTTGCATGAGAAACGGAGCAAATGAGTAGGTTTTGGATAGGTAAAAGGATTTAGAAACGGTTTAAGGGTTGATGGATAAAAAAGTGATTCTAAAATTGAAACAGAGCAGGAGTATGGGGATTATAGGTTAAAGGGGATAGGGGACTTGAGGTTAGAAGTATATAGTATATTGTAATTAATAATAGTATCGATTTTTCTTACTCATAAAATCTTATCAAATCTATATAAAAGACTCTTTTAATAACTTTAAATGTAATATATAATAATAATTAAACATTATTGGGAAAATGTAGTACAATAATGCATGTGACCTTTATGAGGTGGAAAGGCATGAAAATTAAAAGTAAAACAGTTATTAAAGCAGTATTTTTGGCAATACCTTTGATACTGTTTTTATCAAGTTATATAAATTTTAGTAGTCAAAAAATCAATAATGAGCACTTAGAAAGTTTCAAAAATGAACTCATGACAACTGTTCAACAAAAATTATCTTTTGATATGAATAACTTAACTCCCTTTGAATGGGACAGGATGTATATTATTCGTCCTTATACCAGCAGAACAGAAATGCAAAAAATAGTAGGAACAAAATGGACTACTGCCGATACATATATTGGTTATCTAACATTTGATAAAACTTGGTTCGGAGAGTATCCATTGGATGATGATATATTTCATAAACTAATTTTTGTAAAAGGTAATAAAGTAGTTCTGGATGTTACTCTCGACAGAAGCGATGTAGATTTTACGCAGATTAATAGTCCAGTTATAAATGGTAATGCTTTATTTATCATTGACAAAACAAGCGGAGGAAATGTTATAAAAGCAAGTAAATAGTAGAGGGTACGGTACTTTAATAAAAAAATGAGCATGTTTGGAGTGAATAAGACATGAAAAAAGAGAAAATAATGAAGGCAATTGCTATACTTACTATTTTATGTGGTTTATTTACCTTTATCAGTGTACTTTCCAGTTATCTGCTGCCATTATATTTATCTTATAAATTCAATATAGATACAAGAAATGCAGGCTCGATAGGAATCATAGGCGGTGCAGACGGACCAACGGCAATTTATGTGTCAGGTCAATTTTCTTCGCACTTGTTTACTGCCATCTTTGCATTGCTAACAATATTGGGAATCATATATCTAGTTATTGCCAAGTATAAGAAAAATCATAATTAATCCAGAACCAGTTGTTTATCAAGAGCAAAGATGTAATAGCAGGTTTGTTTGTACAGAAAAGTTAATATAATATATTATATAAAAAAGGCTTCCCAGCAAGAAAACTGAGAAGCCTTTAAAAAATATTAATCAGGTAACCATTCTTCTAGATATTTTATCATTTCACTTATACTTGGATAATACTGTGAGAACCTTTCAGGTGCCAATTCGGGCACTTTATCTGATAATTTGTTTAGCAATTCCTTTAACTCATTCAGTAAATCTATTCCATCACTATAGTTGCAGCGGTAGACAGTTTCAAGGATGTCAAAGCAATATTCGGCATTCTGGTATTCCCTTGAGTCTTTACCAAAGTTTTTGTCTATTGCAGAAAGGATACTCTTAATTTCTTGTTTTAAATTTTTGGCTTTCATACAACCACGTCCTTTCAATTAATTTTAAACAAGGATACAGAATTATGGTTTTGAAAGTCAAGTTTTTTTGAATGAAAATAAGTTTTAAGGACTATGGCATATTAAAAAGGAATACTGAAATCATCGTAGACAGGGGTAAAGTTACCGTCATCCAGTACAGCCGTACTTGTATGTATGTGTGCCGTTAGAAGAATGAGGATTTATTTTTTTAGGCATATAATCCAAAACGTTAAAGTCTTTATTTTTAATAATATTCCCTACAATAGCAGCAATCTGTTTTCGGGAACATTCATTGTCTATTTTTTGGATTAAATCTAAATCAAATTTCTTTTTTAAATGAAACAGTTGTGCTTTAGAAATGTTGATGAATTTTTCTTCTGTTTTTTCTTCTTGGCCAGCATCAGATATAATATGTCTGTTTTCTTTTACGATATTTTCTGCTTTATTAGCATTCTGCACTTCCTTAAAATTCTTTGTGCAGAGGTTTAACAATGTTTCAATTTCCTCTTCATTAAGGCAGTACAATTTTTTTAATGCTGCAAGTTGCTTATAATTCATATCCTTTAAATCTATATACTTAACAAGCGCTTCAGCAAAACTGATTACTTGTTTAATATTTCGTGGGTCGGTGGATAGAATATCACTTTCAGTATACAGGCCTGTTTTTAAAAGAGTATTTAAATCCTCATTACTTGCAGGGGCAAAAGAATATGCATGCTTTTCCCAGAGACTAACAAAAAGTTTTAGTGTTTCATCGTCATGTAGTTTAACCGAACAATCAGTTATGTCTTTTCCCAGTTCTTTAAAAGTGCTTATAATTCGGATATTCCTAAAACCAAACTGCCAAAGGCGGTAGGCGGCTGCAATGCTTTTGCTTTGTCCAACTTTATGTTTATCATTATCAAAGAACAGGTTAACAGCCACATCTCTGCCGAAGTATTTATCAATTAAGTATATATGGAAGTCGGTTAAGTTTGCCTGTCCTGGAGAAACAGCATCATATCCCATGCTGGAAAGTTTAATTGCATCTGCAATGCCTTCTGTAATCCATAATGTATTAATGCATTTATTCTTCAGTTCGTAAAGGTTAAATAGAAAGTTTCCAGGTTTAAATGGAACAAAATCTCTATATGTAGTTCCGTTTTCATTTGTTATCAAGTTATCCTGATAGTCGGTTATGTTAAGGTATTTGTACTGTTTTGAGGCATTTAAATCTGTTTGTCGGCACTGGTACCCGACTACTATGCCAGTTTCATGGTCTCTAACGGGAAACAGGACTCTGTTATTTAACATGAAGAAATCGCTGTAGTAGAGGTGACGCTGGCTGTCCTTATCAAAGTAAATTAATCCATACTTCATAGCCGTATCTATATCTATATTATATTTCTTACTCATGAAATCAGAGAGTTTATCAACTGAATTTAATTTATCTGCATTTTGGGTAAAGTCATTAATCAATTTGCTGTTTTTAGCATCCTGGATTGCTTTATCATAATCGGTGATTCCATTATCAATTATATTCTGGGCTTTCAGATGCCTGATGGTCTTTTCAAGGTCTAGTGCTTCCAGTATAAAGTCGGGTTTGCTGGTAGAGTTGGAAGAACAAACTTCGGAGAAGGGCTTTATTTGCTTTTCTTTCCTTTGGATTTGGCGGTCTGATTCTGCTGTATTAGAAAAATATATTTCAGGAAGAAGCCAGATATTATAGTAGCCGGTATATCTAAGGCTATTTGTTTTACGATAGCGTTCCAGTATTTTATCTTTTAACTTCTGCTCAAAATCAGCGATTGAATTAAATCCTAAATTCAGACCAGCAAAGTTGTTTGCGGCAAAAATTTTTGCTTCGTTGAGGTTGTTCCTACCTGAGAAATTTTGCATATACATGATAAATTCAAGGTATGTACCGCTTTTACCGCAGGCGTTGCAGTGAAAGTTCCGTTTGTTGTCATTCAGAGAAAGAGAGGTAGGGTTATCTGCCCCGGGGTGAAACGGACAGACAAAACGTCCTTTGTTATATTTCCCTTTAAGCCTGTAAAAATCCTTTAACTTTGCGGCAGTGAGAGACTGCTGGATTATAGGTTCAATATCATTAAGAAATTGAAATATTAGAATACCCACATCGTGAGTTATCTTTTTAGCAATGATATTATTTAAACTGCTGTTCATAGGCCATTCCTCCGTTCTGTAATTTTTTAATGAACGTATTATATCCGTAATTTATTACATTTCAAGAAGAACTTTATTTTGTAACAAAAATTTAACAAAAAAATTAAGGCTCAAAATTTGACAAACTTAAAAATATGGTTAATATGTTATTAATACTTCAAGGTACTTCA
This sequence comes from Calorimonas adulescens, assembly GCF_008274215.1. NCBI lineage: Bacteria > Bacillati > Bacillota > Clostridia > Thermoanaerobacterales > Thermoanaerobacteraceae > Calorimonas > Calorimonas adulescens. The sequence goes on from NZ_VTPS01000027.1 coordinate 9,244, forward strand.
GTTCGTGATAACATTGCCAAACATTGAGAGATGCCTTGAAGTTATTGAAGTATGAAGTATTAATGAAATAGTCTAACCAATTTTAGTTTTGGCTAAATTCTTGTTTCGAACTGAAGTAATGAAGAATGAAAATAAATACTTGAAATGCCTTATAATCAATCCTTAATATGCCTCATAAAACAGGTTAAGGAGGCATATAAGGCATGAGTATACAGGTATTAAAGGTTGCTGGAGAAAGCAACATTAATGCTGCAGCAGAGGCCATAGTTGAATATGTAGTAGCAAATGGCATCGTTCATATTGATTGTATTGGAATAAAAGCAGCATATATGACGGTGAAAGCCCTTGTTCAGGCGACTGAAATGTTGGTAAATAAAGGTTACAGATTCAATTTAAGACCGTATTATGTGAAAGTAAGAACAAAAGATAACAATGTGCAATCAGTTGTGAAAACTGCTATCCGATGGACATTGATTGCTAAGGGAAAAAGCATTTAATCTTGCAGCAACTACAGAGGTGTTAAAATGCAAAAACGTATTCTAAGTGTTTATTATAGTTATACAGGAGATAAGGAAGTACCTCAGATAAGACTGCAAGGTAAATGGCTTAAGGAACTTGGGTTTGAAACAGGGAAGAAGATAGTTGTTTTAGCAAAAAATGGAGTTTTGGTAATTAGGATTGCTTCTGCTGAAAATAACGTTAGTTTAGTTAAAAAGGATAATAATAAAGTCTTTAAAAAGAGTTGTTAAATATATAATACGTAACGGAGCAGGTTAATACCTGCCTCGATTTATGGGAAGTACGCTATAACCTTATACTTGACATTTGTAAGATTAAATTTATTGCATTTTGAGATATTACTTGTATTCTTTTGGGAGTGCTGCTAACACTTAAATAGTGTTTTGCGACATACCCTTCCCTTTTTTTTATTCCTTTCTTCTTTTTTTCCTATGATAAAGCTACTTTTTTCACACTAATGAAGCACGCTGGTTAAAGTTTCAACAAATTTAAAAAACAATATCAAATTTTTTTGATATTGACATCAAAAATATTTGATATAAAATATTGAAATGAAGGAGTGAATACATCAATGACAAATAGGTTGTTAACCCAACAAGCCAATCTATTTAAAGCTCTTTCCGATGAATTTCGATTAAGGATTCTTTTTTATTTATATTTGAATGGAGAAAAATGCGTGTGTGATATTTGCGATTTTTTTAATACCGGTCAGTCAAATATTTCGTATCACTTAAAACTACTTTGTGATGCAAATATAATTAACAAAAGACAAGTGGCGGTGTGGAACTATTATTCCTTAAATACCGAGAATAAACTTTATCCTTACCTGTATGAGATATTCAAGAATTTAAGTCAGGAGTAATTAAAGGGAGATGTTTCAAACAGTTAATTTGCTCAATACGGGGAAAGTATTCCTCACCATATTGGGAGAACTTATACTTCTTTTTATTGGTATAAGTTTCCTTGTGGCTCTTACTCAAAGATACCTATCAAAAGAGAAAATAAAAATGATTCTTTCGGCACCGAGGAAGGAGTTAAACAGCATACTCGGTGCGGCACTTGGCGCTGTGACGCCTTTTTGTTCATGCTCGACGATACCTATTTTGGTAGGATTATTTAAAAGCGAAGCACCGTTTTGCGGTGCAATATCTTTCCTTATGTCTTCCCCAATACTAAATCCTGCAATAATTCTATTATTTTTGACATTTTTCGGACTTAAGGAAACAGTAATTTATGCGGCATTTACCTTCATATTTGCCGTAGTTATAGGTATTTTACTTGATAAACTTGGCATGGAAAGGGAAGTTAAAAGAGTAACCATTAAAGGAGAAATGCAGGAAGAAATCGCATATGATAAACTTCAAGGTTCGTTTTTTGAAAAGAATAAAATAGTGATTAAGTCTGCCTTAATTGATGCCGTGGGATTATTTAGACAGGTATTTCCATATCTTCTAATAGGAGCTGGTATTGGAGCGTTCATTTATGGATTTGTTCCAGAAAATCTAATAATTAAACTTGCAGGGAAATCTAATTTTTATTCAGTGCCCATTGCAGCAATTATTGGTATTCCAATGTATATCCGAACTGAAACGATGATACCTATTGCACAGGTGTTGGTTTCAAAGGGTATGAGCTATGGCACAGTAATGGCACTAATCATAGGCGGAACAGGGGCCAGCATACCAGAATTATTTCTTTTAAATTCTATTTTTAAGAAAAAGATGATGATTGCCTTTGTGGTATCTATATTTGTTGTTGCCGTTATTACAGGATATGTGTTTAATATAGTTATGTAGGTATGGGAGGTGATAAGAATGTCTGAAAAAAAAGAATCCATTTTCTCAAAGTTATTTAAACCATCAAAATCTTGTTGTTGTTCCATGGAAATTGTAGATGAAGATAAAGAAAAGATGGCAGAGGAAAAAGAGGAAAAAGAAAAGGAGTCGAAATAAAATTTTTATTATGGGAAGGGGCTATCCGAGAAAGTTATCTTATTGGATAGCCTATTTTTTCTGCTGATGAAATTGATAGGTTTTTACCACAAGAATTGAAACGAAAATTAACACCTTAAGGATGAACATATAATCATCTCTTTTGGAAAGCCTTTTTTCACAAACAGGGTATGGATAGGGAATTGTTAACAGAAATATGGAAAGGTTTTTTATAAATCCTTTTTTTGTTTACCTTTTTACTTCCAGATCGTCATAATTAATGAGACCAAATATAAGAGGGAGGGATTAATGTGGCAGGATTTATGCAGACTTGTGTTTCATTACTTGCTTGGTTTGGGAATTTCAAAGGCTGATGCGGAAGATCTGGCACAAGAAACTTTATTGTCTACATATCTGCATCTTGATGGTATCCAAGATGGAAAATTAAAATCCTATGTCCTTTTAACGGCAAAAAATAAATACATCGACACTTGCTGGCCCCCTATTACTTGGATTTAAACGACCAACACGCCACGATTCACATTATTTCTTAAAAATGCTTCATAAAATGCTGAAGGTGTCATATAATTCAAGGATTCGTGGGGCCTTTCACGAAGATAAAATTTTATATAATTATCCAGGCCTTTAAAGAATGAATTATAACTTTCAAAATCATTTAAATTAACATATTCTTCTTTCAAGGTTCTATGAAATCTTTCAATATTTGGGTTTCTTTCAGGCGACCTTACTGGTATTCGCTCATGAAATATACCCAGTTTAGTGCAAAATTCCTGAAATTCTTTAGACTTAAACTGCGGCCCATTATCGGTTCTGATTGTTAAACTATCTGTTATATGCCTTGATGCAATGGCTTTTGTCACGGTTTTTACTACATCGTTCTTTGTTATCGAAAAACCAGCCTTATAGCCCACTATCTCTAACGTATATGTATCTATTATATCCAGGATAAAGATTATTCTGGGGAAAATAGTCACATACGTAATATCCATCTGCCAATGGGTATTCGGGGCCTCGACAGATACTTTTTTGAAAACTATTTCAGTATTAATCAAACAAAGAATTATTATTGACTTCTTTTAACACTATTAATTGGTACTTATTGTTAAAAGGTTGGCTTTTTAATAAGGGTTTTGATACAGGAAAGGTAACCTTCAGGTTTATACTGGCAGTAATTAAGGAGAATGTGCTTTTTATTTTTTTGAAGGAAAATTTGGGACGATAAAGTGTGAGGTAAGAGGTGAAAGTTATGAGAGTAGGTTTTCAACAAGAGAGTTTTGTCGAAGAATGCTTTAATAGAGTATTTAAAGGTTTATCATTTGCAGAATTTGGTTTAGGCGTGCCATCTATATAACTAAAATAAACTCCACTCCATGATAATAAAGTTCATTCCATAATCCCGTAGCAGATGCAGGATAACTCCTGATTTACTGCGGGGTTTGCGTTTTTATTGGGAAGAAGTGCTAAGGTGTAGGGGTTAAGGAGAATAGATTTTGCATTAGAATATTATTATGATGATTACAGCCATGAAAGTACTGATTTTAAAGGGATTGAGAGAAGTGCTTATTACTATATTGATTGAGATATTGATACCAAGATGGATAAAAAGCATTAGAAAAACAATATGAGAAAATGCAACCTTATCCCTTTTTCCTTTCAAAACATCCCTTTTTAGAACCAACTTTATTTTAAAAATTGTTACAAGAATTAAGGTAAAAGTATTAATAAATGGGATGAAATTAAGGAATTTTAGAGCGGACTTTATTATCTGGTAGAAATTAGTATATAGGAAAATCAAGGGTTTGAGGGGTGTGGATGGAGTGGAGATTATTTTAAATATACACTAATTCATAAGTTCTTACTTTTAGTAGAATGGGGAAATAATGCCATGCCAAATATCAAGGAAAAAGCAATCCGAATTATTATTTTATTTTATAAATTACAACCAGAAAGTGTATAAACAACAGAAACATTGTTGCTCTCATCAGAGAAGAAAATGTAGAGTTCTATCAAAAGTATGTTTTAGACCATCAAATAAGGACTGCTGAACTGTGTAAAAAAACAGCAGAAGCTTTTTCCCTTGATGAAGACGAAAGAAAAATTCTAATTCAGGTTGCACTGCTGCATGATGTAGGAAAACTGCTGATACCTTTTAAAATTCTCTCAAAAGATACATCTCTTTCACCTTATGAAAGGCGAATAATACAACTTCACCCTCTTAAGGGTGCTGAATGGCTTAGAAAAAGAGATTTTCCTAAGGAAATTGCAACTGTTGTTGAAACTCATCACGAAAGAGTGGACGGCTTAGGCTATCCCTATGCATTGAAAGGGAATGGGATACCTTTTTTAGCAAGAGTTCTTTCTGTATGTGATGCCTTTGAGGTAATGACAAGTGGGAGACATTATAAAGCACCTAAAAGTGTAAGTGAAGCTGTAGATGAGCTTAAAAGAGAAGCAGGCAAGCACTTTGATGAAGTAGTAGTAATTACTTTTACTGACATGTGGTATAATGAAGATATAAAAGAAAAGAAGAAGGTGGTTGTATGAAAATAACAAGGAAAATAGAAATTCCAGAAGAAATACTTTTAAGCCTCAGGAAAAGCGAAGATGAGTTTATAGCTGAATTGAAAAGAACAGCAGCAGTTAGATACTATAAAGAGAAGAAGCTTTCTTTGGGTCAATGTGCTGCACTTGCTGAAATGAGCGAGGAAGAGTTTATAAAGTACCTTTCAAGTTTTGACGCAAGTATTTTCTCTTTCGATAACAGGGAAGAACTTTTGGAGGATATAAGAAATGCGTAAAGTTGTTGCTAATTCCACACCTTTAATAATTCTTTCAAACATCAGTAAAATTGATATTCTAAAGCAGCTATATGGGATAATTTACATTCCTTCTGGTGTTTTTGAGGAAGTAAATGTTACTGGCAGTTCTGAAAGCTATGACTTCATAAAGGTTGTAAGTATTAAAAACGAAGGAGCTAAGCAGTTTTTTCCTATAAGTCTTCACAAAGGTGAGGTAGAAGTGATGATTTTAGCAAAGGAAATTAATGCTGATTTATGTATAATAGATGACTATCTTGCAAGAAAACATGCTAAAAGTTTAGGACTAACTGTGACAGGCACGCTGGGAGTTTTGATAAAAGCAAAGGAAAAAGGGATTTTAAAAGAAGTAAAACCACTTATAGATAAAATGTTACAGAAAAAGTTTTACATCGATAGAAAATTATACAATGAAGTCTTAGAAATTTGTGGAGAAAAATAAATGCGCCGATTAAGGTGTTTTTTATTTTTGCAAAAAATTTAAAGGAGACAGATTCTAAGTGTTTAAAATAGGGCTTGACTTGGGATATGGGTATGTAAAGGTGGTTAATGAGCAGGGTAAAACAGTACTTTTCCCTCATTAGTAGGAAATGCTGTGAATGATAAAATATAATTGACAGCAATTGATAAGTAGAATGTAATTAATCTGAATAAAAAGAGTGTAGTGAAAAGAAGACTTTATGCACTTTTTTCTTTTTTTATAGGATTTACTTCGGCTGGATTGCCTTTAGGTGTAACTTTTTCTTTTTTGATTTCTTCACAATGGTAGATTTAGCATCATTGATGCTGTTAATGTCATTTTTCGGTGCTAAAATTGCCATAGCCTATGTAGTTGTAGGTCTGATTCTTGCTGTTATCGGAGGTACTTTAATAGAAAAGTTAAGACTTGAAAAATATGTGCAAGGATATGTTAGAGAAATTGAGAATACAGATACTGATTTTGTAGTAATGAGTCGAGATGAAAGAATCTCTTATTCAAAAGACCAGGTTAAAGATATTATCCATAGGGTATGGCTATATGTATTAATCGGGGTAGGAATAGGGGCAATATTATCATTTATGATGGCGGTAACAGCCCTGTCGCTACCTTCAATGATTATGCCCAGCAAGGTAGTAAAGCCTAAACTTTTAGTAATCTTTGTATTCATTGTATCAGCAGGGATTATAATAATTGGATATTTGTTTAATGCTTTTTCATATATTTTTGTGTAATAAGGGTTGATAAATGAGTAGGGGTTTATCTATGGTATTGTAAAAGGAATTTAAAATAGGAGGGGTATTTAAATATGGGAAATTATATTATCTATGCTGTCACGCTTATACTTTTGATAATTTCTTTCTTAAAAGACAAACAAAAAACAAAAAATGCATTAAAGAAAGCGTGGAAGTCCTTTGAGAATATATTGCCAGAATTTCTTGGAGTTATTATGCTGGTAGGAATACTGCTTGTCGTACTCAATCCCCAGGTTATATCTGCCGTAATTGGAGCAGAATCAGGATGGTTTGGCGTTATTCTTGCAGCCCTGGTTGGAGCAGTTACCCTTATCCCAGGGTTTGTGGCATTCCCTACTGCTGCCATGCTGCTTCAAAATGGTGCAGGGTATATGCAGATTGGAGCATTTGTTTCTACACTTATGATGGTAGGGATTGTTACGGCTCCTGTAGAGATAAAATACTTTGGCAAAAAACTTACCATTGCAAGAAATGTTTTAGCCTTTGTATTTTCTTTCCTCGTAGCATATATAATTGGGAAGGTGGCGGGCGGTATATGAAGTTTATAAAAAGATACAATTTTTTTCTAATCACTATCGGCATTATAGGGATTATTACTTTAATAAATAGAAGTGTTGGAATAAAAGCCATTGGTGTTGCAGGATATAGTTTGAAGGAAATGGCTCTAGTTATTCCCCCTGTATTTATTCTCTTGGGTTTGTTAGATGTCTGGGTTCCTAGAGAAACGATGGTGAAATACATGGGAGAAGGTTCAGGGATAAAAGGCGTAATCCTATCCATCATTTTAGGCTCGGCAGCAGCAGGTCCACTTTATGGAGCATTTCCGATAGCAGCAGTTTTTATGAAAAAGGGTGTAAAATTTAGCAATATACTAATATTCATTGGAGCATGGTCCACTACAAAAATACCAATGTTTTTATTTGAAATGTCAGCATTGGGTACTAAATTTGCTGTAACAAGACTATTGATTGACATCCCTGGAATAATTATTATCGCTTACATCTTATCCCTTTTAATGCAAAAAGAAGAGATAAAAGAAATATATAAAAAGGCTGAAAACATGTGATATATGATATGTGTAAAAGAGTTGAGTAAAATGTCAAAGAAATAGTTCCAGTAAATATGAATTATTTATTAGCAACACCATAAATCGCAATCTGACGGCTAATCCTTATTTGCGATGACGTTAAATTTACTATTGGTATCATCATATTGGCCCCTTAAGAGAATTGGACTAAAACACACAAAATGATAAAATTTCTCTTAAGGGAGGTCAAAATCAATGGCAGCACATAAAAACTTTACTC